>JAFNGM010000224.1:6987-9149 GCA_017885225.1 Syntrophaceae bacterium
CCGTCGCCCGCACCTGCTCATCACGCACATTCAATACCGATGCAATTTTTACGATATGTAGTTCACTCATTGACTCTCAATCTTCTTCTACCCTGCCATACCGGCCCTGATAAGCCTATCCCATATCCCCAACGGAGCTTGCCTACGAATTCCTCTACTGGGAATAAGGACATGCTTGATACGAAGGCAGCCAGATTCATGCTGCGCGCATGGGCTTGATTCTTTTGATGTCTCGCTGATAACTTTTTTGCGCGTGCCACAAATCATAGGCCCGTTGAGCGTTCAGCCAGAATTCCGGAGTATTGCCAAACAGGCGGGACAGACGCAGAGCCATTGCCGGGGTCATTGCCCGACGCTCCCGTAAAATCTCATTAATGGTCTGCCGGGACACGCCAATTGCTTCGGCTAAAGCGGTTGTAGTCAGCCCGTAGTCGGGCATAAAGTCCTCGCGGAGCATTTCTCCCGGATGGGTGGGAGGTATCTCACGTGCTTCCTTGTTCTCAATACTCATAATATTCACCCTAATGATAATCTGTTATCTCAACATCATACGCATCGCCGTCTTGAAAACGAAAACATGTTCGCCACTGATCGTTGATGGAAATTGCGTATTGTCCTTCCCGATCTCCTTTCAATGCATGAAGGCGATTACTTGGCGGAACCTTTAGGTCATCCAAGGAGGTGGCGAGATCAATGTATTCCAGACGACGAACGGCCCTTCTTAGTAAATCAGTTTGAATCCGTCGTGACTTACCTGTGATAAAGAGTTCCCTTGTATGTTTGTCGGCGAATGTTTTAATCACAGTGCTACTATAACTTGTCACGTGACGCTTGTCAAGAAGGATATTCCACATAAACGAATCATTGCCTATCCTGACATTCCAGACCCCCACTGCAGAGGAATCATCATCTTCCTGTCATTTCGACAGCCCTTCTTTGTCATTTCGAAGGAATGAAGTGACTGAGAAATCCTTATCTTTTTCTCTGTCATTCCCGACGTGATCCGGGATCCAGTCCTTTGGTTATCTTCCCATGATTCCACGAAAAGTGACTTAACCGATTAGGTATTTAGTGATATTTTCACTGAAATTTCGCAAAGATATTGAGGACCATATACCAACACCCCTTTAACTCATCATCTAATAAGAGGGACATATGGTCCGATTGCACGCAACCCCGTTTCTCAAAAGAGAGTGGGATTTTGTGTTTAGAGGGAAAAGAAACGTTGAAATAAAAGTAGCCTGTCCCCTTTTCATCATATATGATAAAGTGTTACTTGTTGTTCAGTATTCATATTTCCCTCTTTTTGAGGGTTCTGAAACTAACATTACTCGTAATCCTCTATATGACAGCAGAATTCATCTTAGCTTTAGATCAAGGGACATCAAGTTCGCGAGCAGTAATATTTGATCGTTGCCAACAGACATTGGGTATGGAACAGGTAGAGTTTAAGCAGTACTATCCATCACCCGGGTGGGTTGAGCATAATCCCGAAGAGATATGGGATACACAGCTTTNNACAATAGTATGGGATAGAGAAACGGGTAGACCAATCCACAATGCCATAGTATGGCAGGATAGGCGAACAGCAGATACCTGTGAATGGCTAAGAGAGCAGGAATTAGAAGATTATATAAAAACAACAACAGGTCTGGTCATCGATTCATACTTCTCTGCAACCAAACTATACTGGATTCTTAAAAATATTCCTGGAGCCTCCAAGCTAGCACAACAGGGACACTTGGCATTTGGTACTGTCGACTCATGGTTACTCTGGAAGTTAACAGGGGGAAAGGAACATGCAACCGACTCTTCGAATGCATCCCGAACCATGTTGTTTAATATTGCTACTCTTCAATGGGACGACACACTGCTCAATACACTGAATATACCAAAATCAATTTTACCGAAAGTCCTCCCCTCTTCGGGTCTTTTTGGTGAAACAGCAGCAGGTATTTTTGATAATTGCTCAATACCAATCACCGGAATAGCAGGCGACCAGCAATCTGCGCTCTTTGGGCAAAAGTGTTTTGATGCAGGGGAAGTAAAAAATACTTACGGTACAGGGTGCTTCATGTTGATGAATACGGGAAGCAGGTTAGTAAATTCCAAATCAGGTTTACTTACTACAATTGCATGGCAGATTGGTAGCGATGTAAGCT
>JAFNGM010000224.1:9237-11595 GCA_017885225.1 Syntrophaceae bacterium
CCGTACTGGGATATGTATGCACGGGGTGCGATTCTTGGTTTGACGCAAGGGGTTACCGATAAGCACCTGGTTAGAGCCACTCTCGAATCACTTGCTTACCAAACCAATGATATCATCGGAATAATGGAAATTGATTCTGATATCAAACTAAAAAAACTTAAGGTTGATGGGGGTGCTTCGGCAAATAGCTTTATTATGCAGTTTCAATCGGACATTTTAAATGTTGATGTGGTGTGCCCTCCATTCCCCGAAGCAACAGCATTTGGGGCTGCGTTACTAGCAGGACTATCAATAGGTTTGTATCAGTTTAGTGATTTGAAAGTTGATATACCAGGAAGTAAAGTATATAAGCCAAAAATGGGAGTTAATGAACGTAATCGGCTCTATTTTGGTTGGTTAAAAGCAGTTGAAAGGGCAAAAAGTTGGGCGAAAGAGTAATGTAGAATGAAGAACATNNCCCTGTCATGCCGGACCCCGATCCGGTATCCACTCCTTTGAGTCAACAAAAATGATTTGACCGATTACATTTTTAGTTATATTTTCTAATTTCATATGCATATCAAGGACAATATACTAACACCCCTGCAACTTATCAATGAAGAGGGACACATGGAATGATTGCACGCAACCCCGTTTTTTTTACAGAGAGCGGGGTTTTGTTTTACAAGGAAAGAAACAGTGAAAGATACGTAGCCTGTCCCCTTTTCCCCATGACGTATCGGAAAAAACCGGTGTACTCGACTCAAACAATGGCATAAAGGGGTCGGAATGAAAAAAAAATTGACAATACTGATTTTTGCGACGTTCTTTCTCATGGTGGCCTTGATCATGCTGGCATCCGACTGGCAGGGCACCATAAAGGCACTGAAAGCGTCAGTGGGCAAACAAAAACCCGCGAGCGCCGGATACTCACTTTATCGCGACACCGCATGAAGTGGTTGAAATCATGGTGCGGCTGGCCGATGTCAAGGAAACAGATGTGGTATACGATCTTGGCTGCGGCGATGGCCGCATTGTGATCGCAGCCGCGAAAAAGGCACGCTGCAAAGCCTATGGTTTTGATCTTGATCCCCAAATGGTGAAAATATCCAAAGCAAATGTAAAAAAAGAAACCCTGGAAGCGTTCGTCACAATCAAACAGCAGGACATTTTTGACCTCGACCTCACCAATGTATCTGTCGTAGCGCTCTACCTTTTTCCGGAAATCAATATCGCCCTCATTCCGCAGCTGGAAAAAATGAAGCCGGGTTCTCGAATTGTGACACACGATTACGGCATCGACGGCATCGATCCGGACGCTACGGCCATTGTCTATTGTAAGGACGGTAAGAGCTATAAATTTTTTCTCTACACCACGCCCTTGAAACAAGCACCTACGTCCATCATTCAGAAATCGTTTGGAAAGGACAAAAAAAATAAATAAACATCAGCGTGTAATTGGAGCGAGGAGACTATTTCGATGAAAAGAAAATGGCTTCTTTTTATCATTCTTGTGCTCTTCAGCGGAATCGCTCAGGAGATTAAAGCTGAAAGGAGGCTCATTCCCGTGGAAACCCTTGCGCAAGACAATTCCGCCTTCGCCATTGATCTCTACCAACAACTGCGCGGATCCGAGGGCAACGTATTCCTCTCGCCTTACAGCATATCGGCAGCGCTTGCCATGGCATACGCCGGTTCGCGGAGCACTACAGAGGAACAGATGGCGAAAGCGCTCCGGTTTTCACTGCCTCAGAAGGACCTCCATGCAGCCTTTGCGGAACTCGATACAACACTGATGAAGCTCCAGGAACAGGGAGCCATTAATCTGAACGTGGCGAATTCACTCTGGCCGCAAGCGGCACCGACACCAAGATCCCCTCTGGTTTTTCGTGTGGATCACCCGTTCCTGTTTCTCATCCGCGAGAACAAGAGCGGAGCCATTCTCTTCCTCGGGAAGGTGATCGACCCGACAAGGGCAGGAGAATGAGACACAGGATTTGTGCCCAATTACATTCCCCGTATCATTTCGACCCGCAGGGGAGAAATCTTACGTGCCAGCCATACCGGACTCCGATCTGGTATCCATTTCCTTCAATCACGAAAAACGACTTGATGGATTCCATATTTAATTATATTTTCACTTAAATTTCAACAGGATATTGAGGACAATATACTAACACCCTTTGACTCATCGACTAAGAGGGACACATGGACTGATTTTGCACAACCCCGTATCTCAAAAGAAAGCAGGGTTTTATGTTTATAGGATCGGTGTAATCAAGTAGCCTGTCTCCTTTTCACTTGCCATGACTGTTGATAACAAATACTGTCATCGGTAGGATTATTGGTCCAAGCCATTGAATGCGGTCTGAAATGCAC
>JAFNGM010000225.1:0-145 GCA_017885225.1 Syntrophaceae bacterium
TTTTGTCGAGGCCGGAGAGGTAGTAGAAAACTATGAAGCATAAACATACGCCGAAGAGACCGAGGCTGGCAACAGTCATGCCGCTCACGGCCCCGCCCCGGAAGGCGATCAGGAGCGCCGGCGGAAGGCCGCCTGTCATGGCGGC
>JAFNGM010000225.1:209-2376 GCA_017885225.1 Syntrophaceae bacterium
ATGACAAGAGCTACCAACACGAGGACAACTGCTACCGCTTTGTATTCCCGTGTCAGAAAGGCCATGGCGCCTTCCTGGATGGCTTTGGAAATCTCCACCATCTTTTCGGTCCCAGGAGACTGCTTGAACACAAATTGCGCGAAATAGGCGACAGTAATAAAACCTACAATTGCTGCAATAATGGATAACACGACTAAGTACATTGTTTACCTCCTTTTCCTTATGGACACTCGTTATAATTGCTAAGAACTTCTAAAGTATTCAGTGAAAGTTTGTCAAATTAATTTTATTATATATAATCTGAACTTTTTTTTAACAACCAGGTATATTCTTACCCTCTCTAAAAAAGTCAACTACTATCGGCTAAAGCCGATGGCTTGAGGGTTCAAGGATTCACTTCCGGAATGTTTCAGACAGTAAAAAATTAAGCGGTCTTAACTACTCAATGTTCAATGTTTTGTCAAGAAAATTAGACAAATTATGATTATAGAAAATTAAAAATCTTTTTTGTGTGTTAAATTCTTTTTAGAAATATCAATGTCACGATGGAAGTTTTTCAAAAGTATCGGTCTTATTAAAAAATTCATTTCTCATCGGCAAATTTGTACCCGATACCTCTGACGGTGAGGATATACTCCGGTTTTTCTTTATCTTTTTCTATGGCCATCCTGAGGCGGCTGATATGGACATCCACCGTCCGCGGTTCCACAAACGTTTCATCCCCCCAGACATAATCAAGAAGCTGATCCCTCGTATAGACCCTGCCGGGATGCTGGGTGAAGAACCGCAGCAGTTTCAATTCCGTGGGACCAAGATCGACCCTTTTTCCATCCACGGTGACCTCATAGGTACCGTAATTGATATGAAGCCCCTTGTAGGTGAAGGTCTCTGCCCTGTGTGAATCAAGACGGCCTTCCGCCCTCCTGAGTACGGCGCGGACTCTGGCGATCAGTTCCCTTATATCGAACGGCTTGGTGACGTAATCATCCGCCCCCATTTCAAACCCTATAATCCTGTCCACATGATCACCTTTCGCGGTCAGCATTATAATGGGGAGCGCTTCTGTTTCTCGATTCCTCCGAATAAACTTGCACACTTCCAATCCTCTCATGCCGGGCAGCATGAGGTCGAGCACGACGAGGTCAGGCTTCTGGGACTTCACCATTTCGATGGCAACCTCACCATCGTACGCTCTCATAGTGGTAAATCCTTCTTTTTCCAGATTATACGTGATTAAATCCACTATGTCCTTTTCGTCATCGACGACTAGTATTTTCTTCGGCATAATCAAAAAAGATACTCCAGGAGGTTTTTCAGGTTGCTGACCCTGATGAATTCCATTTTTTTATCTTTATCACTATCCCTGGACGTGGTCTGGGGCAGGATACAGCGCCGGAACCCCATGCGGGCCGCCTCCTTGATCCTTATTTCCATCTGGGAGATCCCCCGCACCTCGCCCGTAAGACCCACCTCACCGAAGACCACTGTGCCCGCATCGATCGGCTTGTCCAGAAAGCTGGAGGCCATAGACGCAACAATTCCTAAATCTACTGCCGGCTCATCTACCTTAATGCCGCCCGCCACGTTGATAAAAATGTCGTGACTGCTGAGGCGGAACCCACACACCTTGTCCATCACGGCCGCCAGCAGAGACACCCTGTTTTGATCGACACCGATAGTTGTTCTCCGGGGCATGCCGAAATTGGTGGGACTGACGAGGGATTGGATTTCAATAAGAATCGGCCTGGTCCCTTCCATACTCGGCACAACGGCGGAGCCCGCGGCCCCTTCCGGCCTTTCCGTCAGAAAAAACGCGGAGGGATTCGCTACCTCAATCAGACCATTGTCTCTCATTTCAAAGACGCCGATCTCGTTGGTCGGTCCGAACCTGTTTTTCATAGCCCTGATGATGCGGTACGCGTGGCCTGAATCACCTTCGAAATAGAGAACCGTATCAACCATATGTTCCAGAACTTTCGGCCCGGCGATAGATCCATCTTTGGTCACATGGCCAATCAGAAAGACGGGAATACCCGTCTTTTTCGCAAGAAGAATGAGCCGCCCTGACGATTCCCTGACCTGCCCGACGCTTCCCGGGGCAGACGTGAGGACCGATGTATAGACCGTCTGAATGGAATCAATCACCACCACGCTTGGTGATATTTCT
>JAFNGM010000225.1:2416-5069 GCA_017885225.1 Syntrophaceae bacterium
CCGGAGACGTAAAGGATCTTCAGGTTTCTTTCCGCCAGATTATGGAGAACCTGGAGGAGGAGCGTCGATTTCCCGATACCGGGATCGCCGCCGACGAGGGTGACCGAGCCGCCGACAATGCCGCCCCCGAGAACCCTGTCCATTTCGGCAATGCCGGTGCCGACGCGCTCTTTTTCGTCGGCTATAATGTCAGTGATGGGCAATGGCGCTTCGTTAAATGAGATGCCCATGGAAACGGCGGGATCAATCTCCCTTATTTCTTCTTCCACAAACCGGTTCCACTCGTTGCAGGAGGGACATTTACCCAGCCATTTCAGCGACTGGTGACCGCAGTTCTGGCAGAAAAATTGGGTTTTCGCTTTTTTCACGTGCGCGGGGCTCCTGGAATTTTGAAGTGATTCACACCATATGTTGTTTTACCATCACAGTCAATATCAAACCCTTTTCAAAAAATCTTGAGTAATCATTTCAATGCTGATATATTTTTAAGTCTGTGTGAAAAAAAGGAGGGAAACAGATACGTATGCATAACCCAAATTTCAGTTCAGGTCCATGCAGCAAAAGGCCAGAATGGACACTTGATGTTCTCAAGGATGCTCCTGTAGGGCGATCCCATCGATCCTCTTTGGGTAAGGAAAAACTGGCCAAGGCCATCGCTGAAACGAAAAAAATCCTGGGAATTCCTGATGAATACCTCGTCGGGATATTGCCGGGATCAGATACGGGCGCCTTCGAAGCAGCAATGTGGATACTGTTAGGGCCCCGACCAGTAACTGTCCTTGTATGGGAAAGCTTCTCCGAAGGATGGGCAACGGACATTACGAAGCACTTGAAATTGAATCCCACCGTTCTAAGCGCCGATTACGGCAAAATACCGGACTTGAAGACGGTGAATTGGTCACATGATGTCGTCTTCGTCGCCAACGGCACGACGAGCGGGGTGAAAATCCCCGATTGGGAATGGATTCCGGACAGGAGAGAGGGGCTGTCCCTCTGCGATGCCACCAGCGCCGTCTTTGCCATGCCGGTTGACTGGTCAAAAGTGGATGCCCTGACATATTCCTGGCAGAAATGCCTCGGGGGCGAGGCAGCCCACGGCATGCTCATTCTGAGCCCCAGAGCTGTGGAGCGCATCGAATCGTACGATCCGCCGTGGCCGCTTCCTAAAATCTTCCGTCTGAAAAAAGGCGGGAAGATCAACCGAACCATCTTCGAAGGAGATACAATCAACACACCCTCCATGCTCTGCGTGGAAGACTACCTGGATGCCCTCAAGTGGGCCAAAGAAATCGGACTTGCAGGACTCATCGAGAGAAGTGAAGCAAATCTCAGGATTATCGAAGAATGGGTGGGGAAAAATGAATGGATCGATTTTCTTGCCGTTTCAAAGGACATAAGGTCGAGCACATCCGTGTGTCTCTCCGTCACCAGTGAAAAAGTGAGAGGCCTTTCCAAGGAAAACCAGGCAAAGTTTCTGAAGGGCATCGCGAGCGAGCTCTCCAAGAAAAACATCGCCCACGATGTGAATTCCTACAAGGATGCGCCTCCGGGATTTCGCTTCTGGTGCGGCCCGACGATCGAACCGGATGATATAAAAATCGCCCTCTCGGAAATGGAGAAGGTATATAATCAGAAAATCAAAGAGCTGTGACAAGGAGGTTCGTTTTGTATGAAGAAAGTTCTCGTGAGTGACACACTTGCGGCAGAAGGTATAGAAATATTCAAGAATGCCCCCGGAATTGAGGTGGACGTCATGACAAACCTCACCCCTGACGAACTGAAAGGGATCATCAAGGATTATGATGGTCTGGCCATCAGGAGCGCCACCAAGGTCACCAGGGAAATTATCGAACATGCCGAGAAGCTTTCTGTAATCGGACGGGCGGGAATCGGCCTTGATAATGTTGACATCACTGCCGCGAGCAAACGGGGCATTGTGTGCATGAATACTCCCGGCGGCAATACCATCACCACGGGAGAACACACTATCGCCATGATGTTTGCCCTCGCACGCAAGATACCCCAGGCTACGGCATCCATGAAATCAGGCAACTGGGAGAAGAATAAATTTATGGGTGCTGAGCTCTACAACAAGACCCTGGGCATCATCGGAATCGGGCGCGTCGGCACGATTGTCGCCGACAGAGCGCAGGGTCTGAAGATGAACGTCATCGCCTATGACCCCTTTATCTCCCCGGACGCAGCCGGAAAACTTGGCATCGTGCTCGTCACACTGGATGAACTGCTGCAGAAGTCGGACTTTATCTCCGTGCACACCCCGAGTACAAAAGAGACGAAAGGGATGATAAACGCCAATGCCTTCGCGAAAATGAAGAAAGGTGTGTTCATTATCAATTGCGCCCGCGGTGGTATCGTCCACGAGAAAGACCTTTTTGAAGCCATCAAATCGGGAAAAGTCGCGGGGGCGGCTCTCGACGTTTTCGAAGAAGAACCAACGAAAAACATCGAACTCGTATCCCTCAATAATGTAATCTGTACGCCCCATTTAGGCGCATCGACAGATGAAGCACAGATCAATGTGGCCATCGCCATTGCAGAACAGATAGTAAACTTTCTCACGAAGGGAGAAATCAAAAATGCCGTCAATTTCCCCTCCATCAGCGCCGAACTGCTGACCGTCATTCAGCCCTAT
>JAFNGM010000225.1:5162-5432 GCA_017885225.1 Syntrophaceae bacterium
AGAGCAGCGAGGCGAAGGATTACACGAGCATGATAACACTCACCATCAAAACCTCGGAGGAAAAGAGCTACTCTGCCGGTACCATCTTCGGGCGACAGGATTTGCGTATCGTCAGGATTAACCAATTCACCGTCGAAGTAATTCCGGAGGGACACATGCTGGTCGTGTACAATAACGACAAACCCGGTGTCATCGGGAACCTCGGCACAACCCTGGGGAACAACAACGTCAACATCTCCAGGCTTCACTTGAGCAGGGAACAGGTTGATC
>JAFNGM010000226.1:0-7247 GCA_017885225.1 Syntrophaceae bacterium
GTTTTCCCCTGCGGGCTTATACTATGGAGAACGCTATGAAACTTTTCAATATCCTCCTCGGAAAGATCGACTCCCGCCTTCTCTGAAAGCATGATGACCTCCCGCATCGCCGATTCCATGAGATCTCTGGCCTCCTGGGAAGTTTGAAATACGGAGAAGGGGGCGCGAAGCACCGCTGATGCCTGGTTGATCCCGACGTTGATCATGAACTTCCACCAGAGGAGACGAATCATGTCGGGAGGCGTTTCATAGATGATCCCCGCCCTGTCGAAGAGAGCCTGAACGCGTGCGACCCGCTCGGTTGGAAACGTGTTTTGTGCCTCCCCAAAAAATATTTTCCCCTGGGTGGTATAATTTACTCGATTCCCTTCCCGCAGCGCATCGATACCTACGGCTACGGCATACAGCACCTTTTCCATTCCGTAGGCGGCACCAATGCGCTCCTCGCTCTCTATGCCGTTCATCACAGAGATGATGGTGGTTTCCTCGCCGACCCTGTTTTTCATGTCCCGTACGGTTTCATCCAGGTGATGGTATTTAACCGCAACAATGATGAGATCGGAAGGCTCTGACATATCTTCCGGGAGGATAACAGGGATGACGTAGCGCGTGCCATTCACCATCACACCCTCCCGGCGGAGCCNNACGGATATGGTTTCGATTTGTTTTTTCATATACTTTTTTCTCACTCCCCGGCCATTATAGTAACGATGCCATTTCCATTTCTATTACCATGCCTGTATATTTTATACCATATCCAACGCAGCAATAAAACCTCCCTCTCTCACCCCCTTTGTAAAGGGGGCCGGGGGGATTTCCCTCCACCCTCCCACTCCGTCATGCCGTACTTGACACGAGGGGATCCGGTTCCTCCCGTCATCCCGGACCCCGATCCGGGATCCATTTCCCTCCTGTCATTTCGAACACAGTGAGAAATCTTGTTTCTTATTTTTCCCTTGACGAAGGCCCTATTCAGGTATACTTTTCTCATAAATTTCAAGCGAGTATTGATCCCAGAATTACATAACCCTTTAAAAGGAACTGGGTTACGATAGTTAAGTAACTTGAAGTCACACACTGTGACTTCAAGAAATGTTTAAGGCATCAAATTGTTACCTAAAGGTTGATTCAAAATCAAAAATTCTGATTCCTGAGGATATATTACACTAATATTGGTGTTGACAAACAATGCAATTTACAGTAGAGTTTTATGAAACATCTTCAGGTCAATGTCCGGTCCGTGATTTTCTGAATGACCTGAAGAAATCGGACCCTGACGATTTTGCCTCCGTCGTAGCGGGTCTTGCAAAATTGCGGAATAGGCTTTACCACAGACCGCCTTTGTCAAAGTCTGTAGGGAATGATCTCTTCGAATTGCGGCATGTCGGCAAGCTGAATACGAGAGTACTATATTTTTTCATGAAAGGGCGTCGTATCGTTGCTGTTCATGGAATACGCCACAAAGGAAGAGAAATACCGGCCAGGGATCGGGAAACCGCCATGGGGAGAAGAAACGATTGGTTAGTAAGGCATGAGTGATGAAAAGAAAAACAAACTTTGATAAATATCTTGAAGAACAATTGAAAAACAAGGAATTTGCCGCTCGTTTTAGGAAAGCCGGTGAGGCATGGGATATCGCCCTCAATCTGGCCGCATTGAGGAAAGAATCCGGGTTATCTCAGAAGGAACTGGCACAGCGGGTCGGTACAACCCAGCAGCAGATCAGTCGTCTTGAATCCCCGTCTTATGAAGGTCATTCTTTAAGCATGTTGCGGCGTGTTGCGGGATACCTCGGGGTCACAGTCCATGTCGAACTCAAGAAGGAAAAATATCAGAAACATCTTGGCGTCTCGGAACCCCGATCCAGCTATCGGACGAAATAATATCGGCTCTTTCCCGTCATTCCGCCCTCTCTCACCCCCTTTGTAAAGGGGGTGAGAGAGGGCGGGATGACGCGGGGAGGGGGAATTGAATAGAAAATGATCCGAATTAATCCTGAAATTATTGAGCGGACGGAATTTGAAAAATGAGGCACATCATAAAGCATACAGGTCGGTCTCAATCAGAACTATGAGCTGATGGAGAAGATTTTCGGCGAAGTGATCGATTGGTCTTTACGGCAGCGCGGGCAGCCTTACCGGTAGACTCCTTCTTGGTTACCAGAAAAGTACCAAAGGCTGATAGGGGAATACCTTCTACCGCAGATGAAGTCGCCACATTGAGAACAATTCTATCTTCCCGTTCGGCAGGATCTTTCAAATAAGGGTTTGTCTTTATCAGGCTCTTCTTTTTCATAGTTTTAGGCTATCAGACTGCGTTGATTATATCAAATGAATAATCGAAACCGTGTTCTTTAAGAGGAGAAAGGGGAGGTTTGTAGTATCCTTTAAAAACCCGCCTTTAATAAACAACGAACACACCGCGAGCCAAGCCAGTGGTGAAGGCTTTGGGAGTATGAGGAGGTTCAAGCGCCATGCCCGCTCTCGATGACTACATTGATGATCTTTTTGACACCTACTTTTACCACATCACGACACCGCAGAAGTGGGAGGAAATCAGAAAAGAAGGATTGCGATCGGAGAAGGATGGAACCATTCAGGTGATTACCACCAACGATCCCGCCATCATTGATACCGTGGCACGCACTCACATAGGAATGACGGAATACGTCGTCATCCGTTTCTGCCCGTGCGATCTGGGATTGTATCCCGTGAAACTGGAACCGCCATGCGATTCGTCCCCGGAATCTCATATGACCACGGTACGGACAAGCGTGATCGGTCCGCTATTGCTGGAGTTGGTAACAGAGCGAAAGCCGGGCTGACAGAGAAAAATATGGATATGTAAAATCCCCCTCGATCCCCCTTTGCGAAAGGGGGAGGTATGTGAAGTGGATTACCGATCAAGTCCGGGATGACACGGGGGATGAAGATTTCTCCCTGCGGTCGAAATGACAATATCGAGGAGTGGAATCCTGCATGCACGGGAATGAGGGGAACAAGAAAACAAAGGGGAAAAACGATTCATGAACAAGCTTGTAAAGGGTTATCCGGTAGTGATCAAACTTTCTATACAATGGGGAGAGATGGATGCATTTCAGCACGTTAACAACGTCGTGTA
Source organism: Syntrophaceae bacterium (assembly GCA_017885225.1). Taxonomy (GTDB): domain Bacteria; phylum Desulfobacterota; class Syntrophia; order Syntrophales; family UBA2185; genus UBA2185. Next base: position 3,121 of record JAFNGM010000226.1, read on the forward strand.
TTTCAGGTATTTTGAAAATGCCCGGCTTGCATATTTTGAAAAGCTTGATGGTATTGAATTCATGACAAGGAAAGGGGTCGGACCGATTCTTGCTGCGACATCATGCAGATTCAAAACACCATTGACATATCCCGATACAGTTCTTGTTGCAACGAAAGTGACCTCCATCGAGAAAGACCGTTTTATGATGGATTATCGAGTTGTCAGCACAAAGAATCAAAAGGTGGCGGCTGAGGCTGATTGTGTGATTGTTACCTTTAATTATCGGGAGAACAAAAAAGTTCCTGTGTCCGAAGAGCTGAGGCGGCTAATCATGGAGATTGAAAATACCGCAACATGAGAAGTCTGGATTCCCGATCAAGCCGGGAATGACGGGGAAAATAAAATATGAACGCGTACAAAATAAATAAGCATATTATCTGCGCGGATGTGCTGGATGAAGCGAAAGCCTTTTTCCGCAATGAGGTTGGAGAGCCTCTTCCCGATCACGTCGAGGAGATGGGGTGGGAATGCGAGGTTCCCTGCGAAAGCGGCGAGAACAAGACCATCAGGGATATCATCAACCGTGTAATGGATGAGCGCAATGACTGGCTCCGCATGGGCGTTCCCTGTGCTCTCCACGATCCTTTCATTATCGCGAAACTGCCGTGAGAGATCCATTCTCCCAGATGAGCAATAAAGGAAGCCCTAAAACTTCAGGAGATTGAGTCCTGCGGTGTCACTGAATTCCCGGTCGCATGCTCCGTCAATGACATCTATGATGAGCTCACATGTCCCGCTGATAAACGCGGCATTCAGGTGTCCGCCATAAGCACGATATGCGGCGTCTGACAGCGTGGCATGCAAGTGGAGGTAGACCTTGCCGTTCATGGTAGAGATGTTTCCTGCCAGGCTGGTGATTTCAAAGTCGCCGGTCAGCTCTGTAGACTGGTATTGCTTTGTTTCTGTGTTGAAGAGACCGATAGTCGTCCTGTTCGTTGCGCCTATGGCGGTTACCGATCCCAATGTGATGTGCTGATCAGTACAGAATGTTTTGAGTGTTGCCACTATCTCTTCTCCCCGATCAATACGAAGGATGTATTTGTTCCCGAATTTCTTGAAGATCATGGCGCTGAGTACCTCCTTAACCGAACATTTTGAATTCTAATCACACTTCTTTTTCCTTTAATCTCACAGATTGTATTTACGACAACACCTTATTTAGTTCATTCGATGTGTTGTGTATGTCTCTGCTGAATAGAATTTGTTTAAGAGTGAAAATGGAACTTTATTGGACATTGATAAAATGATAGTGTGCGCATTGTCAAAAAACAAGAATTTAATTTGTCCATAAGAAATAGTGATTTCCTTTGTGTTTTACAATAATAAACAGAGCGATGAAAAAATGATAAGGAGGAGAATATGCAGAACCCAATAGAAATCTACTGGCAGAAAAGACTGGAAGCGGTAGGGAAAGAGTTGGAGGCAAACAATTTCGAAGTCTTTATCGTGCAGACTGCGTCTGAGGCAAGAGATCTCGTTCTCAATACACTGATGCCGCAGATCGCTCCCAAGGTTGTCTCGTGGGGAGGTTCGATGACTATCGGCGCAACCGGTATTACGGAAGCCATCAAGAACAATCCTGACCTGTCCGTCATTGATCCTTATGAGCCGGGGCTCAAACCCGAAGAAGCCTATGAGAGGCGCAGACAGAGCCTTCTGGTGGATCTTTTTTTCGCTGGTACCAACGCGCTCACGGAACAAGGGCAACTCGTCAACCTTGATGCCACAGGAAATCGGGTAGGCGCGATCAACTTCGGTCCGAAGAACGTCATCGTGGCCATCGGGCGCAACAAAGTAGTATCAGGCCTGGACGCAGCCATGCAACGCATTAAAGAGTATGCCGCTCCGGCCAACGCCATAAGACTGAATCGAAAGACGCCCTGCACAGTGACAGCCTGCTGCGAGGAATGCAAGAGCCCGGGCCGGATCTGTAACATATGGACGATCACCGAAAAATCATTCCCCAAGCATCGGATCAAAGTTATTCTTATCAATCATGATCTCGGTCTTTAAGAGTAATGACAAAGGGTGAAACGGACAAAGAAATCTGGATCCCGGATCACGTCCGGGATGACATGGGGGCTGGATTAGGGCAAGAGGTAAAAGAAGAATGTGGGGTGAGAAAGGAGATCGGCATGGAAAAAGCGGATTTGAAAAAATATTGTGAAAAAGCCATTCAGGAAGGGGCGACGAATGCAAAAGTAATCAATCCGCGCAGCGTGGTAACAGCGCCCTGGGTAAGGTTTAAATGCTTATACGGCTGCCCCCATAGAAGGGGGTATGGATGCCCTCCGGAGACGCCAACCCCGGAACACACAAGAACGGTCCTGGATTCCTATAGCCGGGCTATTCTCTTTCATCGGGAAGCTCCCAGAACCAAAGACCGGGGAGAAAAGAATATGAATTTCTTTGATCTGCTCGTTACGATGGAAGGCGATCTTTTCAAAGACGGCTATTACAAAGCCTTTGTTATGCTGGCCGGACCGTGCGCGCTCTGCAAGGAGTGCGGCAAAGTTGAGGGAATTCCCTGCCGCTTCCCGGCCAAGGCGCGACCTTCCATGGAGTCCTGTGGAATTGACGTCTTTCAGACAGTGCGGAACAACGGCTTCTTTATCCAGACACTCCGTGAAAAAACAGAAACGCAGAATATCTATTGTCTGATGCTCGTCGATTGATGTTTTCATGATCGTACCGACAGCGCAAAAGGCCGGCGATTCGAGTAAACAAAAAGGATTAAAGGAATCTTCATCAGACGAGTTGTCATAAAGAGAATCAATACTCCTCTTGATATCTTTCTGTTTCTCTAAAGTTTCAGGAGATTGAGCCCTACTGCATCGCTAAATTCCCGGTCGCATGCTCCGTCAATGACATCTATGATGAGCTCACATGTCCCGCTGATAAACGCGGCATTCAGATGTCCGCCAAACGTATGATAGTGAGCGTCTGATAGCGTGGCATGCAAATGAAGGTAGACCTCGCCATCTTACAAAGAATCCTATCGGCCATCGGTCAGATGGGTGCCGGAAGCTATTTTTGTAATAATTTTAACTTGAATACATTTACTGCGTTTTATAAAAGACGGATTTCCAGTGTTCCCTGGGGATAGCTTTTTTGACCGCGCGAATATACTGGTCCATATTCACCAGGGGCCAGTCCGATCCATACAGTATTTTTGATGGATTTTCGACATATCCGAAGATCCATTTGATAGGCTGTATCATATACACCTCCATGTCTTCCCCGGACATTCGATTGAGGTCACCGATTAAAAAGCCGGAAACATCGAGATACACATTCGGGTTTTTATAGGTAAGCTCAGCCGCCGTAGTGATCCAGGGATTCCCGCAGTGCGCGAGGACAAATTTCACCTTTGGGTGATCAACGGCTACTTCGTCAACAGTCATCGGATCGGCATATTTCAACTTTGCTTTCACGTCGTATGTGTCGCCGGTATGAAACACGACAGGGACGCCATATTTCTCGGCGAGGCGATACACCGGCTCATATTCTTTGTCTGACGCATAACGATGAATATATCCCAGATATATTTTGATGCAGCCGTAGCGTCCCGACTTCAAACCATGTTCGATCTCTTGTTGATTGACCTTGTCACCGATCCCGTAACAAAACACCACATTCCTGTTGTGTAATTCCTGATCATAGTCTCCGGGATCTCTCATGTGGGACACGGCGCCAACCACATTATTCTCCGCCATTTCCTTGAGATACGCCTCCTTGGATGGTATGGGCCGCGTGAGTCCCTCCGGTTTCTCTTTCAGCACGGCATGAGTATGGGCATCGATTATCCGCAGGCGCCTGTCCTTTTGCGAGTCTGCGTTAAGTCCTCCGGGTGTTGCGCAGGCGATGAAGGGGAGACAGAAACACACGATACGCAAAGTCTTGAAGAATGCACGATACCGTGCAAAGAAATTCATGCTTACATGGGCACTCATGAGACACCTCCTCACACACATGGAAAAAAGATTTCTCAGTCACTGCGTTCCTTCGAAATGACAAAGGAAGGAATCGTACGTAGTATCTCGGAAACGACCTCCTTGTGTTCTGCCATCACGAGTTTGATCATC
>JAFNGM010000226.1:7279-9165 GCA_017885225.1 Syntrophaceae bacterium
CGGTAAAAACGCTCAGCGCCGTCGTTGGAAAATAAAAGCAGCCGTGAAACCCGATCTCCATATGGACCGTCCTTGCGTTCCCTTACATTCGCAATCCCTTTTCTCTCGCTCTCCAGCTTATCAAAGATCGCCTCGAATCCGCAGCGAATCTGACCCTTGAGCCTGGCCTTCTGCAACACTTTTTTCAGCGGGTCACTCATCGTGATCATTGAGACATCAAGATCACCGCCAGGCCACAGTTTTACGGTACGGGCCATCAATGCCCCACGGATGACCTCGACGGTGCCATCGGCCTCCAGCTGCCGGGGAAAGCGCATATCTGAAAGGTTCATGTTGTTTTTTCAACCCCACAGCTTTTCAGGAATTGTTCCAGAACCTCGTAGGGCTGGAAACCCGCAATACCCCGTGCACCCATGATTACGGTAGGTACGGCCGCTATTCCCAGGACACGGGATCGCGTCCATTCGGCATCCACCGCTTCCCGAATAGTTCTTTCCTGAACGACGCGCCGGGCTTCGTCACCCGGAAGCCCGATGGATTCGGACAGGCCGACAAGCGTATCCACTTTGGCAATGTTCATACCCTCCACGAAATAGGCCCGGAAGACTGCGTTGTGAAATTCATCCCCTTTCCCTTCGGCTTCCGCCCATTTTGAGAGTTCCTGGGCCAGGCGGCTGTTGTAGGTTTTTGTGCGGTCGGCCAGGGGCAGACCAAGCTCCCCCGCTACCTGCTTGAGTCGATGCAAGATGCCAGGGATATCCAGAGCCCTGCCGGCAAAGAGCTCTGCAAGGGTGAGTCCTTCTTCCGGGGTCTCGGGGTGGAGGGGGAAGGCGACCCATTTGACTTCAACTTCGTATTCCTTCTTCAGTCGATCAATACGCACCGTAATGAAATAGCACCACGGTCACACGTAATCAGAGAATATTTCAAGGAGTGGGAGTACGGTCATAGGTTTCCTTTCTAACTGGATCCCGGATCAAGTCCGGGATGACAGGTAGGATGTGATAGAGATAGGAGCAGTCAGTCTCCATAGATAAGAAGGGACTTGCGCTTGTAGATGCCGAAAAGGATGCTGAAGGTTCTCTGGTCAACATAGTAAATGTCTTTGATCCCCGCTTTATCCGCCTCGCTCTTAATAAGTTCCGCCGTCCACTCGGCGGAGAGGTTGATCCCGGTTATAGGATCCTTTATCTGGTAATCATGGAGGACACACCGTTTGGTTCCCACCGGTGTTTCCCTGAATACCTTTGAGTAGGGCACAGTGGTATCCGAGTAAATCCGGCCGTATGGCGTACACCCCATCAGGGCGAGGAAACAAAGGAGGCAGAGAGCCCGTTTAATCACCGTAGACAATGGTCGTCACCTCGCAGTAAAGGCCGAAGAGGAGTGAATAAATCTTTGTATCGGCGTGGCGTATAACCTTGATGCCGCCGTTTTCGGCAGCAGCCTTCGTTCCACCGTCACCCCACGCCACGAGCCAGAAGACCGAGTGCCATTTTGATTGACCGATCTTCGTGCCGAGCTCGGTTTTGTTAAATTCGGTGCCAAGGGGCATCTGGACGTTGAAGTAGACGCAGCCCGAAACAAGGAAAGATATGAGGATCAGGACCAGGATACTTTTTTTCATAATGGCTCGCATGTGAGTTGCTCCTCCACGGGTGTTTTCTAATATACCGGAACGGTATTTACAGGCGCTTGCCTTCCGACTATGAATGTATAGAGAAAAGGCGACGGCATGTCAAGAAGGAGAAAAAAGAGGAAAATAAGCATTGAATAACAAAGGCGTTAGGCGTAAATACCCAATAAAGGTTGGAACAAAAACCTGCCCATTATTCACCGAGAGCAGACATGAGCGACATTCGGATTATCCGTGATTTTTATTCCTA
>JAFNGM010000226.1:9210-19658 GCA_017885225.1 Syntrophaceae bacterium
ACCATGGACCGGCTCGTCATGGAAGGTCGAATCCCGCCCTGGATCATCGTTGCCGTCGATCACCTGCCTGACCGCTTTTCGGAATATTCTCCCTGGCGGGAACCGGCTGTCGGGAGCGGCGGGCGCGGATGGCTGTTCGTCGACTTCCTGGTCAATCATCTAAAGCCGTGTATTGATCAGAGCTACCGCACCCTTAAGGAGCCCCATTGGACCGGTGTGATGGGATCGAGCCTTGGTGGTTTGATGAGCCTCGTGACAGGCAAATTGCACCCGGATATTTTCGGCCGGATTGGCGCCGTTTCCCCTGCGGTTATGTGGGCGGGCGGCGAGATATTCCGTTTCTGGGACAGTCCCACCGGACGCTGGTGCAAGATTTACATGGATGCGGGATCGCGCGAACAATACTGGTTATCTCACCTCTATCTGGATTACGTTGAGGCGACGAACAATTTTTACCACTATCTGAAAAGTCTCGGCATGGGCGATCATGAACTGCGCCATGTCGTGGCGGAGAATCATTTCCACAACGAGGAGGCATGGCAGGCCCGCCTTCCGGATATCTTCCAATGGCTCTTAGAGGATGCACAAGGCATATAGGAGAGTGGCGAACGGGTCATTCAATGGGAATAATCCATCATCAACCTTCCCCCAGGGCCATCAGTTCAATATTTGTCAGCCGCAGGCGTTGCGAGATGGCGGATGCCAGACGTTCAAAGAATATTCCGGCGATTTCGGGATGGGCCTCGTTAATCTTTTCAAACTGGTTTCGTGAGAGGATGTAAAGCATGACATCATCTGCCGCGATAGCATCGGCGGATCTCGTCCCTTTGTCAAGGAAGGACATCTCACCGAAGAAATCTCCCCTGGATACGGTCAGGAGATGGTGAATCATTTCCCCTGTCAATGGCAGGACAAGTTTTACTGCCCCTTTACGGACAAAGTAGATCTGGTCGCTTTTGTCTCCCATAGAGAAAATCTTCTCCCCGGGGTGAAATGATTTCTCTGTTATGGAGACCGAAAGCTTTTCTACGGCTGCCTCAGGAAAACCTGAGAAAAATTCGAACTCCCGCAAGGTCAGGGCACGGCGGGCGTCCTTGCCGGCGGCGGATGATGTGGTGATGATCTCGTCCTCAACCCATTCCAGGGCCGAGTCCAGGTCCGGATAAAATTTAAGGTTCATGCCTGTTTCCGTAAAGCCCAGGCTTGCCAGATATGCTTTGACATTCTGGCCCGTAGGGAGATTCAGCGGGATTGAAGCAAGAACCAGATAGCCTTGTTTTTCTTTGACGCGGTTGTGGATCTGTTTGAGCATGTTGGCGGCCGTAAAATCGAGAGATTGAACACGCCGCATATCCAGCACCACAAACGAACACTCGGCAAGATGCGATTCGAGTTCAGTGAAGAGTTGATCCGTCGTACCGAAGAACAGCTGTCCCTGAAGCTCGCAGATGATCGTTCCTTTCCCCTGCGATTCCAGGATGGAAAGTTCCTCCGTTACACGGCGTTTTTTGGAAAACTTCTGATTGCCAAAGAATTTCCGCCTGACGACAGAGGAACGTATCTGTTCCCTCAGAAACAGGACAATTGCCATTGCTGTTCCGACGCCGGCAGCAACGATCAGGCTCATGCTTACGGCAGAGATCACAACGGCCAGTATCACTAGGAAATCAAAGATGGTTGATTTATGTTTCAGCAATTGCAGGCTGTTTTTGTCGAGCATGCGAACGGCAATGACAATGAGGACACCCGCCAGAGCGGCAAGGGGGATCCAGGCCATAAGGTTTCCGAGGAGAAGAAAGACTACCCCGGCAAAAACGCCTGCAAACACGCCCGACCACCGCGTTTGACCGCCGCTGGCTACGTTTACCAGAGTAGGGCCCATAGTTCCCGAACCGGGAATGCCGCCCACCAGGGCCGAAGCGATGTTGCCGAGACCCTGGCCCATGAGTTCTTTGTTGGAGTTGTGGCGGGACTGGGTCATGACATCGAGGATCACGCATGTCTTTAAGGTATCGATGGAAAGAAGGACCGCCAGGGTGAGAAACGGGACGAGGATCATGGTGAAGTCCCTGACATTCATGAGGCCAAGATGGGCCCACTGGCTCATGGCAGCTTGGGATGCCTCCAGCCCCGACGACGATATTGGACCGATAATCAGGGGATTATTGGTGATAGTGAGCAGCGCGGGGTTTAAGACAGCCAGAGCGAAATAGGCGCCGATCCCAAAAAGCAACGCGACAATAGCCGCAGGGATGAGCTTGAGGACCCTGGGGGCCAGCAGCATGGCCGCAATAGTGACAAGCCCGATGAATATGCTTGGTCCGCTCCAAAAAACAGGTTGTAAAACGCCTTGCAAGAGGGTGAGTCCGTTCGGCAGCCCCAATAATTTCGGCAATTGTCCCAGGAGAATCAAAATCCCGACGCCGCTCAAATACCCGGCGACGACGGGGTAAGGAATGTATTTAATGAATTTCCCGCCGCCGAAGCGCCCTGCCAAAAACTGAATGATACCGGCAAAAAGGGCTACCAGGGCCACATAAAAGGGGATAGCCTCCATCGGCATGGCGCCGCCATCGACAAGTTGGCCGACAAAAACAGCAAGTACGGCGGCCGCAGGGGCGCAAGGGGCTGTAATGAGACGCGGCGTGCCGCCAAAAAGAGGCGCGATGAGCCCAAGGGCAACCGCACCGATCATACCGGCAACAGCAGCATTGCCGGCATATTGTGCGCCGAGAGGAGAATAGATGATGATCCCGAAAGCGATGGCCGAAGGAAGCGCCACGAGCATAGCCGTAAGGCCGCCTAAGATGTCTGCTGTCAGACTATTTGATGCACGCGCTATTTTTATCACTTACAGTGCTCTAATTCGTTTAATAGAATGAAACTCCGGTTTTATGTATCAAGATTTGATGCACTTGCATATAGAAAACAGTACGTATTGGGGATCAGGTCTTTACTTTTAGCATTTTAGGCCGATACACTACGAGAGATGTCCTTATTCAAGATCTGTTGAATAACATACCACCGACTCTCCTCCTATCCAAGATGAATTGAACAACATAGGCAAGTATGAAAAAGAGGGATCGGGAAGTCCGGGATGACAGAGGGGAAAGCGGGTTAAGGATGTGAGGTGGAGGTGGTTGCTTCGGGTTCAGTACGCGGAGAGTGTTATCCAGTTGCGGCCTGATACCGCATCATAATGCGCTTCTCCGGTCTTCCCTACAAGTTCGATACGTTCAAGCTTCCTGAGATCACCGATATCCGCCCTGACATCCGCCAGCGCCCGACGACCATCCTGCAACCGGCCGATAGCTGTGGCCCGCTCCGGTCGCCCGTGTTGATCGTAGCGAATCATATACGCTTCTATCGTGAGAATGCCTTCCGCGCGTTCAATGGGCTCAGGGAGGGCCTCTGCGTCAATGGTTTTCTGTGCGGCGGAATCATCGCGATCCTCCCAGGGGCAGTCGGGGGGTTCCGCGCCGTAGATACCGATGGCGTGTTTCGAATTGTACCAGCCGTTGGCCGTTACCATGGCTTTCAGGCGCCTGTCATGGCGAATACGGTCCACTACGGAAGCAATGGCGTGCATCGTATAGTTATTGCCGGGCCCTCCGAAAGAGGCAAGCCCGCCGGTTACAGTCAGGGATCTCGGATCGTTTTCGGGAATACCGATAGCCCGACGGGAAATCTCCACGGCTGAGGGGAAACAGCTATAGAGGTCAAAGATGCCGATGTCAGACAGGGAGAGTCCGGATTGCTTCAGGGCAAGCCTTGCCGCTTCCGTTATGGCAGGGGAATCGTCGAGTCTGGGCCGCTGAGACACATGCCAGATGTTGCTCAGCTCTGCTCCTCCCATGGGATATACCCATGTGGAACGGTCAATGCCGAGGGCATCCGCATCCCGATCGCTCATCATGATAAGGGCCGCCGCCTGGTCCACATTGATGTTGGCCATGGTGCGGATTGTATAGGGATAGACGACGTAGCGGTTCTGCGGGGTAGCTGTTGTCAGCTCCTCCGCAGAGTATGTCTTCCGGCTCCAGGCATAGGGATTCTGGGAGGCGATACGGGAAAAGGATTCATACCGGCGTCCCATATAACGCTGGTGTTCCCCGACGCTCCTTCCTGATGCATGGCGGAGGGAAGTTTCGAAAAAGGGATACATGAACTGCGGCAGAAAAAGATCGTAGGCCTCTTCAACGGCATTGTTGGGCTCATCGTAGGTACCGCCTGATGCCTCGAGAATTTCCCTTTCGTGTTCACACCCCATACGGAGAAGGGTATCAAAACTGGCGGGCAGATTCTTTTTTCTGAGATGCTGAAACGTCACATTATCCTGCCAATCCAGAACTGTCCTGCTTCTGGAGGCCCTGTATATTGAATAGATCGCCTCGGCACCCGTGAGCAGGACGGCCCGTCTCCTGCCCGCGGCAATGTCCCGTGCAAAGCGATTCACGAGCATCTGGGGTGAATTGCCCCCGATGAGCGAATAGATCGCATGCACAGGCGTGATGCCCAGTGTTTTGCTGAGGGCACGCGGCAGATATTCATCGTCCCGGGAAAAGCTGTTGATCACACAGACCGTATCAAGGACAGATCGTAACGCGTTACTTCCGGCGCTGGCGAAGGCGCCAAGGCTTGCCTTGACCATGAGGCCAAGAGGGTCAAGGGCAGGATTCGCGTCTTTCGGCTGGGTATACTGTGCGGCGCCAGTAAGAATCGGTACGGGTCTCACTTTCATAGCTTAGCATATAAGAGAAAGACGGTTCTTTGTCAACGGATAACGGGATTCACAGGTTGTTTAATCCTCCAAAAACACCTTGACAAAAATCATGGAAAGCGTTATTCTAAAATCAAGGAAAGAAGCCGTGATGACCTTATTGGAGTCATGTCACTGGTGGGAAAAAATGAATAACCTTATCAAGGTCTTGGTGTTGAAAGGCACCCCTTTGGAGACCGAGAATTTAACCGAGAAGACATAATAATTGAGAAAGCTGACTACAGCTTCGAGACAAGACGGCATTACGGCTTGATAGAGCCCCTCGGAAGAAGTAACATCCTTGCGAGGGGCTTTTGTGTAAATGGATTAAGGCAGGCAACCCCATTCTATAACAGGCGATAATTATGTAAACATTACCGGCATAAGGGGAATACAATAAATACAATAACAACACCGCAATTCCGCGGATTCATCTTTATTTATGTAGCGGCAGCGTCAGTATTTCTGGTGCTCCTGGCAATGGATATGGCCGGTATCGGCCGCACAGTTCTTAAAGCCATTCCGGTGAGCACGTTGATGGTTCTGGTGCTTCGGGATATGCGGGGTTTTGTCAGAATCTGCCTGACCGGAGCCCTGTTTTGCTCCGTATGCGGAGATATTCTGCTTGATTTGCCATTCGCAAACATTTTTATCTTCGGACTGGTGGCCTTTCTTGTGGCTCATCTTTTCTACACCGTCTTATTCTTACGGTATGCGAAACGCCCTGAGAGATTCGGCAAAGTAATGATAGCGGGGCTTGTCCTTTCCGCCGGCGTTATGATATGGATCTTCCGCGGCATAGCCCCGGGTCTGTACGGCCCCGTGGTGCTCTACATTGTGGTGATTGTCACAATGAGCATCGGAGCGCTCCTGGTTCCCGCCAAAAACAACGGGCTGTTCTGGGGCGCCCTTATATTTATCGCCTCCGATGTGGTTCTGGCGTTCAACAAATTCCTTATGGCCGTCCCCTATGGACGGGTAATCAACATCAGCCTGTATTTCATTGCCCAATTCATGATAATCATGGCTGCCCGGGCCATTTGGTCAGATACGCACGAAGCAGCGGTGCGTAAATAAATATTATGCGGGTGAAGGCAAGATCCCTAAACCACATGAAGGGAAAACGATGATTACAGCACATGAAAGTTCCTTGATCGGCATCGATGGGCGGCCCCGTTTCGGCATCTACAATGGACCTCTGACATCCCTCAATCTGGAAGATTTCCGTCCNNTACGGACAGAAAAGCGGCACATCTTTCGCCAGGAGCCGGATTTTGAAGTACCGGATCAAGCGATGGGAATACCTCGGTGTCTGCAACAACGACATCATTTTCGGCATAGCCGTCGTCCGCCTCGGCTACATGAGCACTCTGTTTGCCTATCTCTTTGAACGCCGGAGCGCCCGGATCAGCGAATATGAAATACTCACACCTGGTGGGGGTGCTGCGATCTTCGAAGGAACTTCGCTGACAGGTGGAATTACGTTCGAGAGCGGGAAAACAGCGGTCCGCATGACGAGCGATCCCGAAACCATTGCCGTCGAGGGGGCCGTCAAGGGAGAGCTTTCCGTCAGCCTTTCGTTTCGCAAGTACAGGGAACCTCTTGTCTGCCTAACCCGAACGGGTCTGAAAGGCTTTAACTACACCCACAAGGAAGCAGGTATCCCCGTCCGGGGGACAATACGCCACAAGGGCGTGTCGTGGGATATCCAGGAAATGCAATCTTTCGGCGTCCAGGACTATACCCTGGGCTACCTTGCCCGCCAGACCTTCTGGAACTGGGCCTCCGGCGGTGGTATAGACAGGGAAGGAAACCGCATCGGCTTCAATCTTGTCCAGGGGGTCAACGAAACGGGTTTTACAGAAAACGTATTCTGGGTCAATGGCCGCCTTGTCAAGACTGATGTCGTGGATTTCCGGTATGATGACGTGGACATCATGAAGCCCTGGCACATCAAATCGAACGACGGCCGGGTCCGGCTCCAGTTCCTACCAGGGGGCAAGCGTTCAGCGAATATAAATGCCGGCCTTATCGTGAGCAAATTTCACCAGCCCTTTGGCCGGTTTGAAGGGACATTACGGGACGGAAATCAGGTCTGGGAACTGCAAAACGTTTCCGGCTTTACGGAAGAACACTACGCCAAGTGGTAATGCAAAACAGCGTCTCATATGCCATTCCGGAAATGGGAAGTGCGAAAGGAGTTTGTTATTCATGATCAGAAAAGAAGACTGCACGCTATTGCCTAGCATGACGGATTACAAATGCTTCGGATGTGGACCGATGAACCCGTCCGGCTTGAAAATGGAATTTTATACAAATGGTTCATCGATTTATTCCTGGGTAACTGTTCCCGATCATCTTTCCGGCTGGGAAAATCTGGTTCATGGCGGAGTCTTATCGACCATCCTCGATGAAATTATGGCCAGAGCAATGATGTATTCACTGAAATCCCTCGGTTTAACAAAATCAATGACCGTTGATTTTATTAAACCCGTTCGGGTGGGTAAAGAAGTTATGGTTGAAGGAAAGGTCCTGGATGTGAAAGAAGGTCAGGAGGCCATAACGGAGGGCATTATTTATGATGAAAAGGGGAAAGTATGTTCACGGTCAACAGGAACATACACGCTGTTTTCTGTACAGGCGATAACAAGAAAGGGCGTTTCCATTGATAAAGTGATTGAATGGTTTGAAAGGTTTATTCAGGTCAAGTAGTGATGTGCATGGGAAGTCGACAGCAAGGTATCCTCACGGTCCATCGCCCTCGAACAGGTGAAAAGAATATTATTGGAAGAACTTGGAACCTATCTTGAAAGCCATACAGAAATTGTAAATTTTCAATTAAGAAAGGATCAAATTACGGCTTTAACAGCGGGCGTTGTACAGACTCAGATCCTTAAAGAAAAATGGGATGGGGCAGGAAGGTTGTCAAAGGATGTTGAGATCAATGGGAATAAGCTGGTAACATTTTTATCCTCAAATCCTCACGCCGCTCCCGCCAATTAATTTCATGTAATCGCTCACATGGGACCCATGTGAATTCGGGAATACAGCGGAAAGTGGTCAGAGGGGTAATACTTTTTCCACCGCACCTGAATAATGTTCGCGTCGTGGACGCGTACTGATGAGGGGACAAAAATATAATCAAGCTTGAACCGGAAAAATACTCTTCGATACCCATGGAAGGTAGCGACATTACGACGATGCGGGTATCGCGCCCGGAACGTGTCGACCAGCGGTTCGGGGTTCACTACGTTCCCTCTTTTCTTGATTTTTAAAGGCATATTGCCCTGTAAATATTGTATGGGTGAACTCTTTTCTACGGCATTAAAATCACCCGCCAGTATAAACGGGTCCGGAGAAGACCGGGTATGAATGTGCCTGGTCAAAAAAACAACGCTGTTTTTTCGCGAACGCAGAGAAATATGATCCAGATGGACATTATAGAAATAAAAAGCCTGCTGAGAGGCTTTCTCAATAAGTCGCACCCAGGTACAGATGCGAGGGATGATATTCCCCCACCCTTTTGATCCAGGAATATCGGGGGTATTAGAAAACCAAAAGGTGCCCTCCGCAGACAGGGAGAACCGCGCCGAATCATAAAAAATAGCATTATGCAAACCCTTGCTTCCACCCAAATTTCCAATACCTACCATCTCGTATCCCGGAAGCATGGTACGGATTGCGGAAATTTGAAAGTCTAATGCTTCCTGCAGGCCCAAAACATCCGGGCGATAATAATTCAATATCTCGTGTACCCGGTTGCGGCGAAATATCCAGTGATTTTTGCCATCTTTTGCCGTCCCGCAACGAATATTAAAACTCATGATGTGTAAGTTCAGACCGGTTTTCGGTATCGGATGAGAAACGGCACCCTTTTCAAATTTTGGAGTTCTTCGCCGCTCCTTGAAAGCCCGAAGCCACACTAACGGCCGATACATTCGAATAATTGACTTTTGTGCAAATGTGAGACCCTTCATGTTTTTTCGTTACCCTGAATATTCCTTCAACGCCCTATCAGTGACAATATTCCCGCGATAAGCCAATACAAAAGAACAAGACCCATGACGATAATCGCCGTCATCATGAACCAATGGGGTACAAATCGAGTAGTCCGCGGATGATCAGCGCCTGTGGCTTTGTCGTGCAGGCGTTTGAACGCGGGATTTTTTGCGGATACCATAGGTAATATTCCAAAGAGAAGAGGTATGCCGAACAGAAACGCAAAGGCTACAAAAAGCCAGGGTCCCGATCTGTCACCTGCCTGCATTCCCCAAAAAGCAAGATATGCGCAGCAGGTGGTTAATGCGGCAAGGATCACCATGCCCAACCAAAATCCCACACCCTTTTTTTCCATGCTATATTCCTTTCTCCAAGGTGATATACGCGCGTCATCACTGGGGAATCAGAGAGAGTACCCTCTAAAGGATTGGTATAATGAAATCACTGGTACTGTATATCTCACCCCTCAATAAACCACAAGGTATGATATCGGTTTTTCTTTGCATCGAAATTCCCAGAATTGATTGATATTAAATATTGTTTCACCATAAAACCCCGTTGCAACAAAATAATCCTTGGTGTGTTCGCTCATTATGCGGTAAATTTAGGCGGTAATTTTACACCATCCCGGGATGGAAGTACCTATTTTGCAAGAAGGGGAGGCATAGTGTTATGAAAATCGTTGTTCGCGCTCTTGTTGTTTCATTGTTCCTGTTTCTGTGTGCTCCGGGCGTTCTGGCCCGGCAACAATGGGTTCCCTTTGAGCAAGAGGGGAAATGGGGCTATCAGGATGCCCAGGGCAAGGTAGCCATTGCACCCAAATTCATCGCAGCCCACGATGTTTCCCCGGAAGGAATTGCCGCGGTTCTCGATGATGCCGGTTGGGGCTATATTAACAGAAGAGGAACCATCATAATCAGACCTTTTGTATTTGATAATGGTCCCGATCCCTTTCAAGAAGGATTGGCGCGGTTTACACAAGAAGGCAAGTTTGGCTTCTTCGACAGAAGAGGAAAGGTCGTCATAAAGCCGAAATTTGATTTCGCAGCCCCTTTTCAGGAAGGATTGGCAGCTTTTTGTACCGGATGCAGTAAGAAAATGATAGGAGAACACCATTTCTGGGAAGGGGGAAAATGGGGATATATCAATCGAAAAGGAAACATTGCCATTGCGGCACAATTCGACTCTGTCAAGAACTTCAACAAGGGGCGAGCCCAGGTCACACGCGAAGGAAAATTGATATACATCGACAAGAAAGGGATGCCCCTCACAGACTAATTGGATGCAAGTGATCAGATAAGGCAGATGCGCCTTTTAAACGCGGGAATAAGTGATGCTGTCTTTCTCAAACTGTTCGATGATTTCATCAGTCAGAGACGGACGGATTTTTGGTATAATCTCAAAAATAGTTTCCGTAGATACCAGATAATCACGCTTCGTGGCAAGTTCCTGTTCAAAGGCAAACTGCGCGACCTGTTGGAAGAGATATTCCATATCAGCNNTTCAAGCCACCCACTGGAATAATACAATCAAATCTTCCCGGGCGAAGCAGTGCGGTATCCAGTTGCCTGATGTAATTGGTCGCGCAAATGAGGAGAATATTGTTGCCCTGGTTTTTAAGCAGCGGGACCTGCTTGAGAAATTCATTTGTAATAGATTTATCAATTCGGCTCGCCTCATCCCGACTGCC
>JAFNGM010000227.1 GCA_017885225.1 Syntrophaceae bacterium
ACGACACCGACGCCGGTAACCATTCCGCCTCCGGGAATGTGCCCTCTTTTCTCTGACTCGTAGATTTCTCCTCCGTATAACTTTATCTGTCCTATATTGTAGCCTGCATCGAGTCCAAGCTCAAAAAACTCCGTACCCGGATCGACCAACATTGTGATAAGCTCACGCATCGGTTTTTTGCCCTGCTTGGCAAGACGCTTAAGCTGATCCTCACCGCCGATGTGGTACGCTTCTTCACGGTGCCTCATGAGGAGCGCATCCTCTTCTTCCCAATGCTTGATATTGGCCTCCTCCTGGGCCTTTGCAGCCGCTTCCTTTGTCAATTCTTCATCCGCCATAATAATCCTCCTCAACCCTCAACGTCTTATAAGATTTCTCCCTTCGGTCGAAATGACAAAGGGGGAGTTTTGCATAGGTCTTGCTATATAAAGAAACTACCTGCCGATAACATAGCGATACGGGTCTATCTGGTCCCTCAGGATTGATAATTCCTTCGCTGTCGGAGGTTTATTCTCCACAATCTTTTTCGCCTTCAGTAACTCAAACCCGCAATTAGCCTGAACGTCCTTCTCGGAATAACCGGGATTGACGGCAATGATCCGCATCCTCTTTGATTCCGGTTCAAAGTCCATCACCGCCATATTAGTAATGATCTTGTAAGGACCGGCCCCCTTCGGGAGTCCCGATTTTTCTCTCGAATCTCCACCCGTCAGCCAGCCCGGCGTTGTGATAAATTGGCATTTCTCAGCAAATCTCTTGGAATCCTGCGGTGTCATGACGAGCATTCTCCAACAAAATGACGCAAGGTCATTGGCACCGCCACTCCCCGGGAATCGAACCTTCGGTTTCTGATGGTCAGGACCGATTCTTGTGGAATTCAAATTTCCGTACATATCAATCTGTGCACCACCGAGGAAGGTGTAATCGATCATTCCGCGACAGCACGTTTCCATAATTTCACACATGCCGCTCGCCATCANNGATCAGGGGGGCCGCCCCGCCGGCCTCAAACATAATCACCAGGTTGGGTGAGTGGGCCTTCTGCGCAAGCATCGCTGCCGCATTGGGAGCTCCGGTTCCAACTACAATGGAAGCCCCGTCTTCTAACTCTCTTGCAGCGGTGCATATCATCAGTTCCATGGTATTATAATCAGCCATACCGTATATCCTCCTCTCTAATCTCTCGCTTTGAGAAACATGAATTCTTTTTCCCTGAGCTTCAACAACTTGTGCATGCCGCCGTTCTTTTCGATATAATTAAAGTGGTCCTTGCAGCTGTAAATGTTCTTTTCGATGAATTTCTTGAACTCGACAGGATCCTCTTCCACCTTCAGCCATTCTCTTATGTGTTCTTCATCGGAGAAATATTCCTGGTACATATTTCCGGGATACGCGCCGTAAGGCACCTCACACACGGCATCAACACACCAGTAGGGGATGTCGGTTAAACTCGGATCTCTACGGATCTCATCATTGGAAATCAGCCTTTCCGTAGTGATGATCAAACGCTTGGAAGCCCTTGCGACATCGAAATCGGAAACGATGATGCCCCTCGCACGGCAATTGCCATAGATGTCCGACTCGTGGACATGAATAACTGACACATCGGGATAGAGGGCGGGCATGGCCGCATATTTCGTTCCTGTGAACGGGCATTCAATAATCTTTGCTCCACTGAATTTGAACGTATCCGTTCCCATGATATTTCTGGAGGGATAAAAAGAAACCCCGGCAGCCGCGGCTTTGAAGCGGACCGACAATGAGTAGTTTGTCCACTCACTCACCTCGACCTTGCCGCTTTCCATGTATCGCCTCGCGTTGGGGGATAAACCGCGCGCCTCCAGACCAACGATATAGGCTACATCTACCTTGTCGAAAACCTCTCCCGCGCAGAGGATCTGGAAATCATGGGTGGAAGTATGACCCGCAAAACCCATATTTTTCCTTCCCTGTCTCACGATTTCATGCGCAGCCGCGATAGGGGCTCTGTTTGCACCGAAGCCACCGAGCGTCAGATAATCGCCATCATGAACAAACTTCTCCACGGCCTCTTTTACGGACATTAGCTTGGACTCCAATTTACGGTTCTTTGTGCGGAAGAATTCACGGGCCTTATCCGCATCGGGGTCCGTAAAGATTTTGCCAATTCCTTGATCAATCACTTCCACCGGAATTTACCTCCTTATTATTATTCTTTGTGCGTGCCCTATTGAATCAAATCCTTTTCTTTTCTGCATCATATGAGCGTAGTGTATGAAAAAAAGGGGTAATTGCAATATTAAAAGGTTCATAAATAATATTAAAAAAAAACTAATTTCAGGCGGGAATTACGACATTGAAAATACTTAATTCAGGCTCTTTTCCCATATAGTGTCACAAAAAGAATTCGAAAAATTGAGAATTCAAGCGTTCACATGTGAATGCCCCACCATTCATTCGAATCCGAAAACCCGTCATCCCCCGATGCCTGATGATGAAGGTAAGACATTTGGATGAACCTTGGTTTTTTCTTAATATTATTTATGAACCTTTTAATATTGCCTTTCTTTTCTTTTTTCCATACAAGAGTAACTATTAAAATTAAATATGAACAGACTTCCATGAACCTTACCAAATCAAGAACAAACTGGCGGATATTTTCTCTCCGCTTCACAATAACATATATACTGAAACCTTCGATTTTTGGCTTAAATTACTATATTTGTCATTACTGCGAAAACAGATTTACTCATTCCCATCTTTAAAGGGTTCGGGGGATTTTTATTTCCTCTGTAAAATCCCTCTTAATCTCCCTTTATGAAAGGGAGACATAATAGCGTGCAGCTCATGATTACCCGCTTCATCGGACAGTGTTCAAGCGTGGCTGAATTAATTCGGCTGGATGGCATAAAAATTAAAACTAATTTTATAGGAGGGAGACAATATGACGACACCTGTTCAACAAAAAATCCGTGATAAGAAGAGAACAGCTCAGCAAATTCTGGATATGGTCAAATCCGGAGACTGGATTCAGCCAGGCTCGGTCGGAGGTGACTCGACAGAATGCATGAAGGAACTGGCAAAGAGGATCGGTCCAAAACTGAAGGACATCGAACTCTGGAATTATGCCAATTTTTTCCCGCACCCCGAATTTCAGGCGATAGCCCCTATGCAGGAATTTCACTGCTTCCATTAGTATTTCTTTTTCCCATGGACCCGCAAGGCCAGAGATACCAATAATGTGAGCGACTGGGCACCCTGG
>JAFNGM010000228.1:0-148 GCA_017885225.1 Syntrophaceae bacterium
CAGAGGGAGAGGCCGCGGTGAATACAGCAAACGACATACTCGAGGTCAAAAATCTTAAGGTCAAAAGGGGAGGGGTATCTGTTCTGGATATTTCCTGCCTTCATGTCCCTGAAGAACAAGTCATTTGCCTCATCGGACCGAATGGCGC
>JAFNGM010000228.1:164-3630 GCA_017885225.1 Syntrophaceae bacterium
CGTATCGAAGGCATATTGCCATGGTATTTCAGGAACCCCTCCTCTTTGACACGACAGTCTTTGAGAATGTCGCGTCGGGCCTGAAAATTAGAGGGATGGGACAGGATGAAATCAGGCGTGTGGTGGAGGAATATTTGGAACGGTTCGGTATCAGTCACCTTATCAATCGTTCCGCCCGGAAGCTTTCCGGCGGAGAAGCCCAGCGGACAAGTCTCGCGAGGGCCTTTGCAATAAAACCTGAAATCATTTTCCTTGATGAGCCTTTTTCTTCCCTTGATCCTCCAACACGTGAATCTCTGATAGAGGACCTGCAGCGGATTCTCCGCGTGACGCACACAACCGCCGTGATGGCGACACACGATCAGATGGAAGCCCTGCGGTTAGCGGATCAGATTGCCGTGATGAACCAGGGGAAAATCGCGCAGATCGGGTCTCCGTCAGAGGTGATGAATTATCCGGTTGATGAATTCGTCGCTTCCTTCGTGGGCATGGAAACGGTGTTCACGGGTTCTGTGAAAAAATTGTATGACAGCACCTTTGTGGTTTCTGTTTCAGGCCGGGACGTGGAGGCGGTGGGCATTGTGGCCGTCGGAGAAATGGTCGTCTGCTTTATCCGTCCGGAGAATGTGACTCTCTCAATAGCGAAATCCGGGGAGGCGACCAGTGCGAGAAATGTGTTCCCCGGAAAAATCATCAAGGTCACTCCCATGGGACTTTTCCATAAAGTTCATATCGACTGTGGGTTCCCCCTCGTTGCTTATGTTACACACCTGTCCTTTGAAAATCTGTCGCTCCGGGAGGGAGGCGATATCATTGCGTCCTTCAAGGCAACCGCGGTCCACGTAGTCCGGAAAGAAAAATAATCATTGAGAAAATAGTGCAAGGTGGTAAAGTAAAAACATGACTCTACGTGCGTATATTGGTTTTGATGATACAGATAACCATGATTCAGATTTCGGCACGGGCAAAATAGCCCGGCGTTTTGAGAATATCATGCCGGAGGGTTGCCATATGTGGGGTGTGGTCCGCCAGCAGCTCTTGATTGATGAAAGGATACCGTATACATCACACAACAGCTCGGCCTGCATTGTCGTTGATTTATCCGATCCTTTATTAAAGAACGTTTTGGTTTCGATGGCTTCAGAGTACATAGAGCAGGAAGCTGCTCCCGGAAGTGACCCCGGACTCTGTATCGCCTGTGAGGGCGATTCCGCGTTAACTGCATTGATGTCTTTCGGGCCTCTATGTACGAGACAAATCGTTACACAAAAGGAAGCCCTTCAGGCTGCCTCGGGCATCCATATTTCTGGTCACGGCGGTTCCAATGACGGCATCATCGGAGCTGCCGCGGCAGTGGGTCTCACCGTATCCGGATGGAGCGGCCGATTCATCGAGTTTGCGGGTTTGCGCCGCTTTCCCGACACGGTCGCGGTATCGGAGCTTGAAAAATACGGGATTCTTGCTGTATCCCTTGACAGGGATGCCATGGTTCCCGCTCCCGCAGACATAATACATACAAAGGGATGGCTACGCCCCAGACTCTGGGGGCAGAGACCCATATTGCCGGTCTTGTGTCGCGGGAAAAATATCTGGGAGAGTGTTGGAGAAAAAAGAAAGAAATCGTAAAAAAAGGAGGTATCAGTATGCCAGGCAAAATTTTTTACCGGGAACGCCGGAAGGTTGGAGAAGGGGAAAAGAAACCTCGTTTTAAATTAGTTGCCATTGCCGGTGTGGACATGAAGGTCTACGGGAAGCACCTCCGCAAAAAGGAACTTGAGCAGATCGCGCAGGCAGTGGGTGCGGAGTTGGTATTGCTGAAACACGGAGACAAGGAAAAAGACGAAGAGGTAGAGGTCGAGGATTAAATTTTTGTGAAAGGGGTTTTCAATGGCGCTTGTACGGGAACGCGATGGCAGACGTCTGCATGTGAAAAGCAAGCTTATGGGGGAGAGCCTCATAAGCAAATCGTTTATGAAGAATTTCAAAATAGCGCCGCAACAGCGGCTCTTCCCGGATGTGAACGTCATCAAAATCGGCGGTCAATCTATCTGTGACCGCGGAGCGAAAGCCCTCCCTGGCATTATCAAGGAAATAGTTGCGAATAAGCATGAACATAGGATGCTCATTACCACCGGTGGCGGCACCCGGAGCAGGCATATATACGCGATTGGCCTTGAGCTCGGTATGCCCACCGGTATTATCGCGAAATTCGGGAGTTCCGTTTCAGAACAGAACGCTCTTCTCGTGTCCACGCTGCTTTCGCAATGGGGGGGTATCAAGATAGGGCATGATGAAATCATGAAACTCCCGACATATTTTGTTCAGGATTGCATTCCTGTCTTGCATGGCATGCCGCCCTATGACTACTTTGCTATTCCTTCTGCGGGCTGGCGGGTACCTGTACACAGAACGGATGTCGGCACAGTGATATTGGCGGATTTGATCGGTGCCAGGAGCTGTATCCTCGTGAAGGATGAAAAAGGTCTCTTTACGGATGATCCGAAAAAGAAGGGCAACGTTGAATTTATTCCCGAAATAAGTGCCGCCGAGCTCCTGTCAAAAGATTTAGATGATCTCATCATTGAACGTCCCTGCCTTGAGATCCTTCAGAGCAGTGAAGTCATCGATAAAATCCAGATCATTAACGGTCTGGAAGAGGGGAATTTGACGAAAGCACTGAGGGGAGAGAACGTAGGGACGATTATCTACAAAAAATAAAAAGATTTCGATAACGTTCCTTTTGCATTACCACTCTCTCTACATGTTATTAATAATATCGTGGTATTTTTCATCGATCACCTTCCTCTTGAGCTTCATGGTTGGTGTCATTTCTCATTTATCTCAATGGTTGGCTTTGCCGCATGAGCAGAATCGTCTGCCGTGGTCATTACGCGTGTATCCCGCACAACCTTGTCTCCCTCCATCTTAAGACCGGGTGATCGCGCCACCAGGTCCAGAAGAAATTTCACCTTGTCTCGTGGCGATATCATCAGACCCGAAGGACTTGAATGATAACGAATGTGAAGCCGGTCTAATGAACACGCCGGGCTTGACAACGGGTTTCGCGTAGGGAAAATCTCAGTGATTGCCACAAGGTCGATCACCCACCGAAACGGTCCCGATCGGACACGCAGGATGCTGTCCGTAAGTGTGTAGCGCGTTCCATAGAGCACCCAAAGCACAAAGACGGCCATAAGAATCAACAGAACGGCCATCAGCAATCGGAATACAAATGGCGCCCGGGCTACCCAAATATTACCCACAGCAACAAGCATGACTATCACCGCCACCCACAACATAACAACGAGCCAGCCGTCCCTCTTCGATTCATAGACTTGTTTCATTTTTTCCTCTACTTGATAATTAGTTTCGAGCCTTTACGAAAAACGCCAGACCTTCTGTAATAGTTCGTATGTTTATTCTCGCCTGTGTTTTCATCACGAAGCGCCTATGTGACCCGGGATAA
>JAFNGM010000229.1:0-9805 GCA_017885225.1 Syntrophaceae bacterium
TATACAACGAAACAATCAATAAAATATACAGAGTGATCAGTCTCCTGAGAACCCCCGTTGCTGCAGAGGAACGATATGGGAAAGTTGAAAAAGAATCCACTCTCAAATCCAATATGTCGCCTGAGACCTTTAAGTCCATTGTCAGAAAGGCAAAAGATTACATTCTTGCCGGCGATATTATCCAGGTTGTCCTCTCACAGCGGTTTCACATGGAAAATGGCATAAATCCGGTCGACCTGTACCGTGCGCTCCGTTACGTAAACCCTTCTCCGTACCTTTTTTTCCTTAAATTCGATGATATGTGTCTTATAGGATCTTCGCCTGAGGTTATGGTTCGTCTTGAAGAGGGCATTGCAGAACTAAGGCCCATCGCGGGAACGAGAAGNNTGCTGGTTGATCTGGGAAGAAATGACCTGGGAAGAATCGCAAAAATCGGCAGTGTTCAGGTGAATCAACTCATGTGTGTGGAAAGATACTCCCATGTAATGCACCTTGTGACGAACATCCAGGCGTTGTTAGCCGAGGGAAAAGATTGTTATGATGTACTCGCGGCCACCTTCCCCGCGGGTACACTGTCCGGCGCACCGAAGGTCAGGGCCATGGAAATCATAGATGAACTTGAACCAACCAGACGCGGTCCTTACGGCGGAGCTGTCGGATACTTCAGCTATTCGGGAAATATGGATCTTTGTATCACCATCAGGACAATACTGGTCAAAGAAGGGAAATCGTATATCCAGGTGGGCGCTGGTATTGTTGCTGATTCTGACCCGGACAACGAATATCAGGAGACAGTCAGCAAGGGTGAAGGAATGATGCAGGCCATACGACTTGCCGCCTCGGGTTTTGAAATAAAAAAAACGATATAAGGGAGCGCACCATGGTGTTAATGATTGATAACTATGATTCCTTTACCTACAACCTCGTACAGTATTTAGGACAGCTTGGCCAGGAAGTCGAGGTATTCCGGAACGACAAGACTACAATCGATGAAATCAGGAAACTGAAGCCTGATTCTATATTTCTCTCTCCCGGGCCTTGCACACCAAAAGAAGCAGGCATCACCATTGATGTGATCAGAGAATTTCATACATCCACACCACTCATGGGAGTATGTCTTGGTCATCAGGCTATCGGCTATGCCTTCGGCGGCAAGATTGTTCGGGCAGGCCGACTCATGCATGGGAAAACGTCCCCCATACTCAATGATGGAAAAACAATCTTTAAAGGACTCCCAAATCCGTTCACCGCGGGCCGTTATCATTCTCTTCTTGTAGAGAGAACCACGCTGCCATCCTGTTTAGAGATCAGCGCTGAAACAGAGGAAGGGGAAATTATGGGCCTCAGGCATAAGGAATTTTGTATGGAGGGAATCCAGTTTCATCCTGAATCGATCCTGACGCCTCATGGTAAGCGGATTATCAAAAATTTCCTGGATATGATTAAGAGTAAGGAGTGAATACGATGATCAAAGAAGCCATTGCCAACGCGGTAAACAGGGTAGATTTGCGGGAAATCGAAATGATGGAAGTTATGAATGAAATTATGGAAGGAAAGGCGACGTCGGCTCAGATCGCCTCTTTTATCACCGCAGTCAGGATTAAAGGAGAAACGGTTGATGAGGTTACCGGCGCCGCGCGTATAATGAAACAAAAGGCCACGAGAATCGATGCGCGCTCATCAATCATCGTGGATACCTGTGGTACGGGCGGAGACGGTATGAAAACGTTCAACATTTCCACAACTGCCGCATTTGTCACGGCAGGAGCTGGTCTTGTTGTTGCAAAGCATGGAAACCGCGCCGTTTCAAGTGGATGCGGCAGCGCCGATGTGTTGGAAGCCCTGGGTGTCAATATCAATGCGCCTCCGGAGATAGTTGAAGAATGCATTCACCAGATCGGTATAGGATTTCTTTTTGCCCCTATGCTTCATGGCGCGATGAAATATGCGATTGGTCCGCGAAGGGAAATCGGGATCAGAACAATTTTCAACATGCTGGGGCCTCTTACAAATCCAGCTGGAGCGACGTCTCAGCTCATCGGGGTATATGATCCGCGGCTTACAGAGATGTTTGCAGGTGTCCTTAAAAATCTCAACACGAAGAGAGCCTTTGTGGTGCATGGTTCAGATGGACTGGATGAAGCAACTGTGACCGGTGAAACGAGAGTGACGGAATTAAAGGAGGGCCTCATCACTACGTATAATATAGATCCTGTTGATTTTTTTGGTGACACATTTCCTGGTGACGCACTTCTTGGCGGTGATGCTTCTTTCAATGCACACATTACAAAGGATGTGTTAACGGGTAAAAATGGCGCCTGTCGTAATATTGTGGTTCTCAATGCCGCGTTGGCAATTATGGCAGGAGATAAAGCAAAAACCATTAATGACGGTATAAGAATAGCGCAGGACTGCATAGACAGCGGCGCCGCCATAAAGAAATTACAGCTGCTGATCGAACAGAGTAATAGTTGAAAAAAATATGCGTAACTTTCTGGTACGCTAAGTGACATAAATTTTTTTATTACCATGATATTAAATAAGATTATAAGTGCAAAAAAAGAAGAAGTGGCCTATCTGAAACAAACCAGGCCTCTTTTAGAAATAAAATCAGCCATTCACGATCTCCCGCCTCTTCGTGATTTTCGGAATGCTATCAAAGGACACGTGTGCGCTATTATCGCTGAAGTGAAAAGGCGTTCCCCTTCCAAGGGTATTCTCAGAGAGGACTTTAATCATATCAAAATCGCCTCAGTCTACGAGAAATACGGGGCGGCGGCCATATCTGTCCTTACGGATCAGAAATTTTTTGGCGGCAATGCACGCTATCTTGCAGATATAAAAGAAACTGTGCATCTTCCCCTGCTGAGAAAGGATTTCATCATTGATCCATACCAGATCTATGAAACCCGCAGTCTTAATGGAGATGCCCTCCTTCTCATCGCCGGTATTCTGGAAAAAGAGCAATTACGCGAATATATCCGTCTTTCGGAATACCTGGGACTCTCCGCCCTTGTTGAAGTACACTTCAAAGAAGATCTGGAAAAAGCTCTTGATTCTGGAGCAAATATTATCGGGATTAACAACAGAAATCTTTCCACATTTTCTACAGAGCTGAATACCTCCCTCAACTTGATACCACACATACCCGCAGACAAGATCATCATCAGCGAGAGCGGCATCCACATGAGAGATGATATTGAGACATTGATGAAGGCGGGCATCCATGCCTTTTTGATCGGCGAGATACTGATGCGATCCGAAAACATCGGGGAAAAACTGTCAGAACTTCTTGGTAAATTGTAGGGAATAGAAGATGGAAATCAAGATTTGCGGAATTACCAATATAGACGATGCCATCAATGCATGTACCTGCGGTGCTGACGCGCTGGGATTCATCTTTTTTGAGAAAAGCCCCCGATATGTTTCCCCTGAAACAGCAAGGCACATCATAAAGCGCCTGCCTGGTGATGCAGTCCTGGTTGGGGTATTTGTGAATCATGATATTAAGACTGTCAAAGATATATATGAATTCTGCGGACTCGATCTGATACAGTTCCACGGCGATGAATCGCCTGCATACTGCCGCCAGTTCATGAAACACGCTTTGATAAAAGCATTGTCACCCCGAATCGAAGGAGACATCATGATTATAAAAGACTATCCTGTGAAGGCTATCATCATAGATTCGCGTGACTCCGGACTTTACGGAGGAACAGGGAAGAAATCAAACTGGCAGCTTGCGGCGATCGTAAAAGACAAATGCCCGCTTATTCTTTCCGGTGGATTAAATCCGAATAATATCATGGATGCAATTAAAACTGTGGCACCTCAGGCTGTCGATGTCAACAGCGGCGTGGAAGTCGCGCCGGGCAGAAAAGATCCCAAAAAAGTAAAATTAATCATTGATGTGGTTCATGCGATCAAGAATAATAGTCTCTTAAAGATATTTGCGAAAGCAGTATAACCACATTCCCGATGGGGACAATAATTCTGAACGAGGAGAGATTATGCAGCACCTACTGCCCGATAAAAATGGACACTTCGGAATATTCGGTGGACGCTATGTTGCGGAAACGCTGATGCCGGCACTTATTGAGCTCGAGAAAGCGTATAAGGAGTCACGAAAAGATAGTCATTTTAAAAAAGAATATTCTTATTTTCTTAAAAACTACGCGGGCAGGGAAACCCCTCTCTACCTTGCACAACGTCTCACTGAAGAACTCGGCGGAGCCAGGATATATCTTAAGCGCGAAGACCTCAATCACACAGGTTCACACAAGATCAACAATACCCTTGGGCAAGCCTTGCTTGCGAGGCGAATGGGCAAAAAAAGGGTCATTGCCGAAACGGGCGCAGGACAGCATGGCGTCGCGACCGCGACTGTAGCTGCATTATTCGGCATGGAGTGTCAGATTTTCATGGGTGAAGAAGACATAAGGAGGCAGGCGCCGAATGTTTTCCGCATGAAGATACTTGGCGCCGAAGTCGTGCCGGTAACTTCGGGAACAGCCACACTCAAGGATGCCATGAATGAGGCGATGCGTCATTGGGTCTCAAGGGTGCGGGATACCTTTTATGTAATCGGAACCACGGCCGGTCCCCACCCCTATCCAATGATGGTGCGGGAATTCCAGAGTGTCATCGGACAAGAAACGAAAAAACAAATTTTGAAGATGGAAGGGAAACTTCCGGATATACTCATTGCATGCATCGGCGGCGGGAGCAATGCCATGGGTCTCTTTTATCCTTTTAAAGACATTCCTGGCGTGGAGATGATCGGCGTCGAAGCTGCCGGGAAAGGTATCACGACGGGGCATCACGCAGCGAGTATATCCGCAGGGAGCGTAGGCATACTTCACGGCAACAAGACCTATCTTCTTCAGGATGGAAATGGCCAAATCAGGGATGCCTATTCCATTGCTGCCGGGCTTGACTATCCGGGAGTCGGACCGGAACACGGCTATTTCAGAGATACAGGCAGGGCAAAGTACGTGAGCATTGAAGACGAGGAAGCAATCCAATCGTTCATACTGCTTTCCAAATACGAGGGAATTATTTCAGCTATGGAAAGCGCACACGCCGTGGCCTATGCCATGAAACTTGCACCCACTCTCAATAAAAATATGATTGTTGTGATCAACCTCTCCGGGAGGGGGGATAAAGATGCGGAAACAATTACTCAGAGACTGGAGAGCCATCAATGACAGGAAGAATTGAAAAAAAATTTGCTGAACTGAAACAAAAAGGAGAAAAGGCGTTGGTCGTGTATCTTACGGCTGGAGACCCCGATCTGGAAACGTCCCGCCGGCTTATCCTCAGTCTCGATGAGGCGGGTGTCGACATTCTGGAAATCGGTGTTCCCTTTTCAGACCCCACCGCGGATGGTCCAATTATTCAAGCTGCATCGCAGAGAGCTCTCAAGAGTGGAGTTACACTTTCCAGTATCCTCGCAATGATCGGATCATTACAAAACGTCATCCATACGCCCATTATCCTTTTCGGGTATTACAATCCCATTTATTCCTATGGCAATGATAAATTTGCGGTAACCGCGAAAAAAGTCGGGATAGACGGGATTCTTGTCGTCGATCTCCCCCTTGAGGAATCTCATGAACTCAGGCGCTATACAGACCGTGAAGGTCTTGATTTCATCTCCCTCCTTGCTCCGACGACGACAGACAGTCGCATTAAAAAAATCTCTCATAATGCAACGGGATTTCTTTACTATATCTCTATTACCGGTGTTACGGGAACGGCAAAACCTGTTATTGCAAACATAAAAGAAGACGTGTATCGTATACGAAAAATATCCGCTCTGCCTCTCGTTGTCGGCTTCGGCATCACTACACCCCGGCAGGCGGCCGAGATCGCCCCAATTGCTGACGGGGTTGTTATAGGAAGCGCCTTTGTTCATCTTGTAGAAAAGAACATGGGCAACGAAAATCTGATCCGCATTGCATCATCCTTCGCGCGGGACATTAAAAACGCGTTGCGGCAAGTAAAGAGGCTGCCATGAATACCGAATTCAAAAAAGAATTCATCAATAAATGGAACAAATACTTTCCCGGCGCCGATCTGCCCATCAGCTTTTTCTTTACCGATGTGAATAACCGAAAGTCCATTCCAAAACCTGTCAAGGGGCATCGCTGCCTTCTATGCGACCTGTCGAAGGTTCGCAACGGGAAAACCCTATGTCTTGACGTCCATTCTATCGGCTGCAGCGGCGGTAAACGCTACCTCGGCTTTGAGGACACACTGATGCCTCACTTTGAATATTTTCTTTCCTACGGTATCCCGGGCAGGGTGGAGGGAGAACGGTATAAGAAATCACCTGACCTCGTAAAAGAACATCTGAAGCATCAAAAATCCTTCAAGGCACCGGCTCACTTCGTTGTGTTTAAAAGATGGGATTGTCTGGAAGGAGACGAGGAACCGCAGGTGATTATTTTCTTTGCGCCCCCCGATGTGCTCTCAGGACTCTTTACGCTCGCGAGTTTCGATGAATTGGAACCGCATGGTGTGATCGCTCCCTTCGGTGCAGGATGCGCGTCTATCGTTGATTATCCCTATAAAGAACTCTACTCAGGCCGACCACGTGCGGTTTTAGGCATGTTTGATGTTTCCGCACGGCCATATGTTCCTGCCGGAACGCTGACTTTTGCCATTCCCTGGCCCAAATTTGTCCGCATGGTAAATAACATGGATGAGAGTTTTCTCATCACGAAATCATGGAGCAAAGTAAAGCATAGGATGAAGCGTAATCATAAATAGATGTTTCATTTCTGCAAGAGGAGGAGAACCGGACAGTGGATAACCACGAATACTTTACTCCTCTCTGTAGACACCGCTGCAGATGATGAGGTCATCAACTTTCTTGAAATACACGATTTTCGGCAGCACCTCTTTAGTCACCGGGTTATACCACTTATACTCCACCCAGCCGCTGCCTTCCCTGTTGGCTATATCAACAATCTCTTTAATAAAACTTTTTCCGTCATAATCCCTTATATTGATAAATTCTTCGCCCACAAACTTCTCGTTTACCCCGTGCGCAAGCATTGTTCCTCTCGGATTCAAGGCGTAAATGTACATTTCATCATGGACAAATTGCCCGTTTGGATTCGTATATTCAGCCAATGCAATTCTTTTGCCCGATGCTCTATAAAAAGACACGGCCTTTTCTACCCATTTTTTTGCGTCTTCTTTATCCCTCTTACCCATATGATTTCTCCTCTATAAACCATTCATTGGCAACTCTCGTTTCAACAATAATTAGTCTACTTTTTATGATGACTGCCATGTAACCAGTTGATGATTTTTCCCTTGCATTCATCGCCAGCGTTATCATAAAGGCCTACGATCTTACGCTCGTAAAGTGCTCGTTGTACAGAATCTGACGCATGTGCAGCGTTCTGCAAAATGTTTTGCCCGAAATCGGAGCGTATGGTACCTTCCGCTGCTTTTGCTGGATCAGTCACACCAAGGCGATCGCGGATCTTCCCAACTGCGCTGAGACCGCGATAAAGGAGCGCAAGCGCCTGGTGTTTACCCGGTTTGTCACGTTCCTCCGGCGATACCGTCAATGGATCCAGTCCAGTCATATATTTCACGATTTGTGAAAACTCATATTCTGCATTTATTTCAGCGATTACCGCTGCCATTGCTTTGTATTCTTCTTTGGTTATATAAAAACCAAAGAACCCTTCAATACCTTCCCTAATTTTTTCCGCAATCAGGTCTTTATGTTTTCTCCTGAACATATCTCGCATAAATCCATAGAACTTTTCACCCTGTGCAGCGCTCATTCTGATCATGCGCGCGCCAACTATCCTCAATCCTGTCTTTGCAAACATGTCGATCATATTTCCAGGTCTGACAGAATGTTTAAAAAAGTTGTCCGGTTTCAAAATTACCATGGTTGTCTCTCCTTCCGCACACTCCTCATAAATACCGGAATCATTGAACCCAAGCTGTGCGAAAAGCTCTAAAACATTTTTTGCATAATTGATATGTGTCGGCACCAGCACCGCAGGTTCGAAATAACGGACCGTACCATCCGGCGTTGTGATGTAGTCGCTGTATGTTCCGCGAATGGTGCCGCGAATGGCTTCTGATTCAGTCTCTGTAGTGAGCACACCAACGACCTCATAGATCCGATCTACCGCGTTCTCACCTTCAAACATCAGAAATAAACAGCGATTGGGCTGGCCGAGGATATTCTCATGTCTCAGGTTCTGATCTATATACTCGACAAGGACCTTCTCCAATTTGAAATCAATGCCCAATTTTTTCAGCCGATTGATGTATTCGTCCACAAATTCGTCTGATGGCCGCATCATTCGCACACCGACGAGATCACATCCAGATAATGACATGAGACGTGCAATGATATTTCCTGTTCTGGATTTTGCGAGGCTGTATGGGGTTATTAGTACGTATGTCAGTTCTGTAGCCATAGAGTCTATTTTAGTCACTTAGTTGTATATACTGTGTGCGATTTAGTATCATAATAAAAAAAGGTAGTACACTATTTTTGTTAATATTATTAGCCACGGATGTTGTTTTTAGCGTAACATTTTTTGCCATATTTCACAAGACTTGAGTAATCTTTTCAGCAACCCATAAGTATTGTAGTGAGATATTATTATCTTAGACCATTATAAAGAGCACTTGTTGAAAGGGACTCTCTTTCCTTCATAGAGTGTATAAACTATAAAATCATTCATAGATATGATATACACACTCCCATGAAAATAAATATTGTTCTTATAAATCCATGGATTTATGATTTTGCAGCGTACGATTTCTGGATGAAGCCGCTCGGACTTCTCTATATCGCAAGTGTACTGCGCCAAAATGGTCATCATGTCAGTTTAATTGATTGTGTGAATTCCTTTCATCCTCTTTTAAAAATAGAACACAAAGTAAAACTATTTCCGAGACGTTCCTCTGGCCACGGCAAGCTTCCCAGAGAAACCATACCGAAACCGCATCCATTAAGAGAAATTAAAAGAAATTATTACAGATACGGCATTACAGCCAATATCTTCATGAAAGCGCTTAAATCACTTACGAGACCGGACTTAGTTTTGGTTACTTCCATGATGACGTATTGGTACCCGGGTGTATTCGACGTCATATCTCTCATAAAACATGTGTATCCGGGCATTCCTGTAATTTTAGGGGGCGTCTATGTCACCCTGTGCCCGGAACATGCATCCTTGTCAGGTGCTGACTTTACGGTATCCGGTGAAGGTGAAAAAATTATCCCCGCCATAGTGAAAGAATTATTTGGCATTGAACCGCTTTTTGCACCGGACACCAGTAACTTAAACGGCTTACCCTACCCCGCGTTCGATCTCCTGCCAATAAAAGATCAAGTCCCCATTCTCACTTCCAGAGGATGTCCTTATGCATGCTCATATTGTGCTTCTCATCGCCTAAATAAATATTTCCGACGCCGAGATCCTCTACACGTTGTTGACGAGATTAGCTTTTGGCACAAGAATCTTGGTGTGAAACACTTTTCTTTTTATGATGATGCCCTTTTGGTGAATGCCGAAGAAGTCGCCATACCTATGCTTGAGGAATTAATTAAAAGGAAATTACCATGCCACTATCACTGCCCTAATGGCCTGCACCTGAGAGATGTTTCAGAAAAATTGAGCAGATTAATGTACAGAGCAGGTTTTAAAACTATTCGTTTTGGTTTTGAATCGTCACACGAGTTTACACAAGTTACTACAGGGGGGAAAGTCAACAACGAACAATTTAAAATTGCCGTCAGTCATTTACGGAAAGC
>JAFNGM010000229.1:9810-24948 GCA_017885225.1 Syntrophaceae bacterium
GTACGGCCTTATGGGATTCAGCGGTAAGTCACTCGCCATTTGATATTGAAAGAGAACCCCTGTTTCATAACAATTCATTGCTTCCGTGCCAGAGTAAAAAATTGACATATGACACATACCAGGAACTTAAATTAATGACAAGAATCCATTCATAAATATTGCTTCTTCTCCCTTCCTCGACCCCTTGGCCCCTTGAACCCTGGAGATGATAGCA
Organism: Syntrophaceae bacterium; assembly: GCA_017885225.1. Lineage (GTDB taxonomy): Bacteria > Desulfobacterota > Syntrophia > Syntrophales > UBA2185 > UBA2185. The sequence goes on from JAFNGM010000229.1 coordinate 10,025, forward strand.
ATTTTTTCGGAGATAAACCTGCATATTTAATGCAGTAAACAAACTATAGTTTGTTTTAACATTGTGTCACTTTTGAAATCATGATACGTTGAAAAACCTTAATGAAAGGTTCAATGCAATGAAATTACATTTGCTATTACTACTATTGATGGTGATATTCTCGTCCCATACCGTCTATGCTCAATGCGTAAAAGGAGACTGCCAAGACGGCGAGGGAACTTTTATGAACATTGATGGATCCTTATATGAGGGTCAATTTAGAGACGGCAAACGTGCAGGAGCAGGGACGCTCATACTCCCTGACGGCGCGAAATACAGCGGTCAATTTAAGGAAAACACCTATAATGGCCAGGGAGTTTACGTCTTTTCCAATGGAGAAAAATATGAAGGTGAATTTCTAAATGGAAAATTGAACGGTTCGGGAACCTATTACTATGCTGATGGTTCCAAATATGAAGGACAGTTTCAGCATGATATGCGCCATGGAGGAGGCACAATCACGTATGCCGATGGCGTAATATACAACGGTCAATTTCAGGATCACTACCGGAATGGACAAGGAACGCTGATATTTCCCGATGGGAAAAAGATCGAAGGGCAGTTTGCAAAGGACAAGCTGGATGGAAAAGGTACCGTCACATATCCGGATGGAAGCAAAGCAATCGCGGAACAGACAGATAGTAACACATTCAAAATAATTCGCGGACAATGACGCTCTTCGCCTGCCGGACAGGGCTTCATGTGCTTCCGGGGGACAAATTCACTCATATGTCCCGGAAGTATTTTGCTCTTTCGGGCTGTAAAGGTACCGCTCAGAAATTTTGGTACGGCGGTGATATTCGCCAACACATGAATGGTTCTCAACGTGTATACATAATAGAGGCTTTATGAGTTCGTGGTCATGGTGGGGCAAGAATATTTTTATCGCCCTCATTTCATTATTTTTTTTGTTTTTTGGAATTCACGCACTCATTGCATCATATAAATTAAATAATCCTCTTGAATTTATCATGTTTTTCTTCTCATCTAGCCTAATAATTCTTATCAGCCTTGTCGGAATGATTTACCCCGCCTTTCGCATAAAAAAAATTTTAACACCTCACAAGATGGATGATAATGTTGAATAACTCCGTGAAGAGATATATCCTGCTTATCGCAAGCATACTTTTTTTCATAAGTATGCATGGAAAGGCATTTTCATATGACCTGGAAAAGAAGGTTATTTCTCATACTTTGGAAAACGGGCTGAAAATCCTTATGGTTGAAAGGCATCTAAGTCCTACTGTGTCCTTTTATATAAGACACCGTGTGGGTGCCGTTGACGAAGCCGACGGCAGAACGGGATCTGCACATCTTTTAGAACACATGCTGTTCAAGGGAACAAAAACAATTGGAACGAAAAACTTTCGGAAAGAAGAGGCAATCCTTAGAAATATCGCAAAAATCGGTGAAAGCCTTGATCGTGAAAGAATGAAGGAACGGGGTGCCGATAAAACCCGCATTGATTCTTTAACGAAAGAGTTGGAAGCACTCCAGAATGCACATAAAAAATATTTTGTGGATAACGAAATAGACAGGCTTTACACGGAACATGGTGCAAACGATATCAATGCAACCACAAGCCAGGATTTGACATCGTACCATGTAAGTCTGCCATCTAACAAAATTGAACTCTGGGCGAGGATCGAGGCAGATAGAATGACAAGCCCTGTTTTCCGGGAATTCTATTCTGAGCGAAGTGTAGTCATGGAAGAACGCAGACAGAGAATTGAATCCAATCCCGAAGGTCAGCTTTATGAACAATTTCTCGCATCCGCATATATTGCACATCCATATAGAAGACCAATCCTTGGCTGGCCATCTGATATACTGTTTTTAGATCCTGGGTACATGGAAGCTTTTTTTAAAAGCTCTCATGCTCCGAACAACACAGTCATCGCCATTGTAGGGGATATTGAGCCCGCAGCTACACTCAACATTATCAAGCAATACTTTGGCTCAATTCCTCGCCGTGCCCTGAATCCTTCACCAATTACAAAAGAACCCACTCAAAGAGGGGAACGACGGATCAGCATTACATCTGATGCAAACCCCTCCATGATCATAGGCTACCATAAACCTGCCATGCCGGAGTACGACGATTATGTTTTTGATGTGCTCGAATATATTGTCTCCAAAGGAAGGACATCGAGGCTCTATAAAACTCTTGTCGAAAAAAAAGGTGTCGCAAAAAGCATACTGACAGCAAATGGCATACCGGGATCAAGATATCAAAACCTTTTTGTAATATTTGCCAAACCGCGCCACCCACACAAAAGCGCCGACATAGAACTGTCCATTTATGAGGAAATTGAAAAAATGAAAACAAATGCCGTTTCCACGAGAGAGTTGGAAAAGGCGAAAAATCAACTTAAGGCAGATTTTATAAAAAACCTCGATTCAAATTTGGAACTGGCAAATACGATTTCCTACTTTGAAATCCTTATCGGGGATTATCGCTACATTACAAATCATTTAAAAATAATAGAGAAGGTCACACCTGAAGATATCGTGCGGGTGGCAAAAAAATATCTCGTCTCTGAAAACAGGACTGTAGCAAATCTTGTGAAGAAGAACTAATTATGCAGAAAATGTTATGTCGATCCTTTCTTTTATCGGTGTTATTCTATCTCTTGTTGTTTTGTTGTAGTACGAATGCAGAAGGGGATTCCTCCATTCCTCTTATTAACCCGGATGAATTGTCTTACCGGCAGATTCAGTTTGTCCTGCCTCAGGCAAAACGGATAGTTCTTGACAACGGAATTATCCTTTACATTTTTGAAGATCATGAACTTCCCCTCGTAAATATCTCTGCAGTGATCAGAACCGGTTCCAACTATGATCCAGCCGGGAAAGAGGGTCTTGCCGAACTCATGGGCACACTTCTGAGAACTGGTGGCACACAATCCATATCAGCTGATGCCATCGATGAATCGTTAGATTTTTTTGCCGGGTCACTTTCTGTTTCGATGAGCCGGGACTCGGGATCGTTAAGCCTTTCTGTTCTTAAGGACAATGTGGATGAAGGGCTTCACATCTTCTCCCAGATAATGACAAATCCCGCGTTCGAAGAATCCAAAATAGCGGTGGCAAAGAAACTAAAAATCGAGGAGCTGAGAAGAATAGCCGATGATCCTCAAAAACTGGCTTTCAGGGAATTAAAGAGGTTACTATACGGCGATAATCCTGCAGGTAGATTGCCTTCGAGTACATCCGTACATAACGTTCACCGAGATGATCTGACCCGGTTCTACACACAATTTTTCTATCCGAAAAACATCATGATTGCAGTGAGTGGAGACATCTCCAGTGAACAAGCTATCATGAAGATAAAAAAATATTTTGGATCTTGGAATAAATCTATACAACATTTTACACAACCTCCCATACCTGCAAAACAGAAGGGACATATCTATTTCTTATCCAAAGACATCCCTCAATCCGTCATCATTACTGCCCAGCTTGCTCCGGGGAAAAAAAATCATGACACATATGCCTTTGAATTACTTGATTTTATTCTTGGAAGCGGTGGCTTCAAGTCACGCATCTTTCAACAAATCAGAAATAATCTTGGATTGGCATATTCAACAGGAAGTTTTTATACCAAACTGAGCGGATACGGTGTGTTTGGAGCCTATGCAATGACCAAATCAGAAACGACGGCGAACGTCCTTTCACACATCCGAACTCTCATAAGAGATGTACAGACATCTGTAATTGATAAAAAAGAGCTTGAATCAGCGATAAAATCCATACACAATAACTTTATCTTTTCCTTCCATTCCGCAGAACAAATTGCCCTTCAGCAATTGGTGATGGAATACGACGATCTGCCCGGAGATTATTTGGCACAATATAGGGATAGAATCGCAAAAGTTCGCACGGAAGATCTCATGCGGGTAGCGAATACATATCTGTCGTTGGATGATGCGGTAATTCTCGTCGTAGGTAACGAAACTGCGTATAATCAGCTTGTTTTTTCATTTAAAAATGTGTCCAGAATAGAAGGTTCTCTATGAATTCTGCGGCAGTGTGCGAAGGTATTTCCCGTCGTATCGATGCATATGAAAATGCCATGATAAAAATGCAGTATGAACTGACTGCCATACCTGCCATGTCACCTGATAACGGGGGAGACGGCGAATTTGAAAAGGTGCAGTATATTTTGTCATGCTTACATGAGTTGAAGTTTCCCCAAGCGCTACACATTAACGCCCCCGATGACAGGGTCTCTGCAGGGATCCGTCCCAATCTTATCGTTCATATACCGGGAAGGAATCCCACGGCCACCGTTTGGATTCTTACACATACCGATATAGTTCCACCAGGTGAAATTGGCTTGTGGAATAGGGATCCCTACAAATGCCATGTTATAGATGGAAAAATATTTGGGAGAGGTACAGAAGATAACCAGCAAGATCTTATCGCATCTATTTTTGCCGCAAAGGCTGTGTTAGATGAAGGTGAGGTGCCGGAAAATTCCGTAGGTCTTGCATTTGTTGCAGATGAAGAAACGGCAAGCCGGTTTGGTTTGTCATATGTTCTGCACCACGAACAAAACCCTTTTCGAAAAGCAGATATCATTGTCGTTCCTGATTCGGGAAACGAAGATGGGACAATGATAGAAATTGCCGAAAAGAGCATCTTATGGCTTCGTATTAAAACTATCGGCAGGCAGTGCCATGCCAGCAGGCCGGACCTTGGGAAAAATGCGTTGCAGGCAGCATCTCAATTCATTGTAGTCCTGAACGATCTTTATACTATTTTCAATGCGTACGATCCATTTTACGAGCCCCGGACAAGCACCTTTGAGCCAACAAAAAAAGTGTCAAATATCCAAAATATCAACACTATTCCCGGCGAAGATATATTTTATATGGATTGCAGAATCCTTCCACACTACCAACTGAAGGACGTATTGCGGGAAATCCGGAACAGGGCCGATGAAATCGAAAGGCGGTTTAATGTATCTATAGAAATTACTCCCGTTCAGGACATGCAAGCGCCTCCTCCGACTCCCCCCGATGCTCCTGTTGTGAGTGCCTTGCAGAAAGCTGTGAACTATGTGTATGGCGTCCATGCCACACCTCGGGGCATAGGTGCAGGAACTGTCGCCGCTGTTTTCCGTAGTAAAAATTATCCGGTTGCGGTATGGTCCAGAGTCAACCACACCGCTCATCAACCAAATGAAAACTGCCTCATTTCCAACATGATTGGGAATGCGAAGGTGTATGCCCACCTATTCATGCAATCTTTCGAATTCAAAAAATAATTGCAATCAATGAGAGTGCATGATAGCATTATGGAGAAAAGTATTTAATATTTATTAATATTATTCAAGGTTACTTGACATATATTTACGAGGTTATATATTTACTTGAAGCAAAATCCCGATTTTATTTCGGTTAAAAATATTAGCCTTGCCGACAATAACCTCATCAGAACCCTTTTCGGTGAATACGATAAAAATTTAAAACTCATCGAAAAATTAGAGCCGGTCAAGATCGTTGTTCGTGGTAATAGCTTATCTGTCACGGGAGAACTTATTCCGGCTGAACTAGTTGAAAACCTTATTATTCAACTCTATGCATTGCTGGAAAAAGGGTACCCAATATATCCGGCAGATATCGACTACGCCCATAGGATTCTTTCCAGCAACAGCTCCGTAAATCTTGAAAGAATATTTTTAGATACGGTTTTCATTTCATCAAAAAAACGACTAATTACTCCTAAAAGCATCGCCCAGAAACTCTACATTGATTTAATAAGGAACCATGATATAGTTCTTGCTATTGGCCCTGCCGGAACAGGTAAGACGTATCTGGCAATGGCAATGGCTGTCTCCGCTCTACTTGACAAGAAGGTGAACCGTATTGTACTGGCGAGACCAGCCGTAGAGGCGGGTGAAAAGCTCGGATTTTTACCAGGTGACTTATCAGAAAAAGTAAATCCATATCTCAGACCGCTGTATGATGCTCTTTTTGATATGATAGATTTCGATAAGGCTTCAGCGCTTATTCATAAGGGTGTTATTGAGGTTGCACCACTGGCGTTTATGCGGGGGAGAACATTGAATGATTCTTTTGTGATTCTTGATGAAGCGCAGAATACTACCTCTGAACAGATGAAGATGTTCTTAACGAGGCTTGGCTTCGGATCAAAAGCCGTCATCACGGGTGATATAACCCAGATTGATCTCCCATACGATAAGATATCCGGTCTCGTAGAAGCAGAGTCCATCCTGACAAAGGTGGAAGGCATCAAGTTTGTACATTTTTCGGAGATTGATGTGGTAAGACATCCGCTTGTTCAGGATGTGATACGTGCCTATAATCATTTAACGAAAGTTAAGAGAAAAAGTAAAAAGAATTTATCTTGATGATACCCAACAGGTTAAAAAATACTCAGGTCACACAAATATTCAAGAAAACATTCAAAAAGACACCATCGTTACCGGAGTTTTCAAAAAAAATAGTCTTCAATAAATGGACTATAGCCATTTGTGTAACTGCTGTGTTGACCTTTCTTCTTACACCTCAAGTCCATTTCTTTCATCCTGATTATAAAGTGGGCTCCATCGCTGCAATAGATGTGAGGGCAGATCGCGATTTTCTTGTAGAAGATAAAGTATCTACTGAACAGAAGAGAGCAGAGGCAATTAAAGATTTCAAATCAGTGTATGATTATGACAGTAATACCCCTGCCATTCTAAGAGCTGTCGTCACCCGAGCGTTCTTATCGGCGGAACAGGCACACAATTCAAGCAACAACAGATCCCTGAAGCAGCTTTCTTTACAACAGATGAGAAACAATTTTGAGAATGCTCTGGGATTAACCCTCACTGATGAAGAATTTTATATCCTTCAGAAGTATAAATTTTCTCCTTATATATCCGAAAATATTTCACAGCTTATTGCAAGTATTTACAGTTCAGCGCTCATAACAAACGCAGAATTTACAAAACAGGATGCGGGAAACGGCATTGTTGTCAGGGATATCAAAAACCAGAAGGAAAGGGTAGAAAATAATCTCAAATCCATCCAGCATATTGACACAATAGATGCCGCCCTTTTAAAAAAGGCTTCCACCATTCTCGATAACACACACGGTGACGTAAAAAAAGTTATTGTTCCTTTGACCAAAAAGCTGATCCAGCCTAATTTAACCTTCAATAAGAATGCTTCCGAAAGGAATAAGCAGATTGTTCTGAATGATATTAAACCCGTTTATTTTCATGTTCTCAAGGATGAAATCATAGTGCGGGAAGGGGAAAAGATCTCTCCTCTCAATCAGGAAAAACTGGAAGCATTCTTTACGAGTAAAGGTGAAAAGTCTTTTTCAAGCATATCTATTTTTTTGGGAACATTCCTCTTGATTCTCTCTCTCTCGATTATTCTCTCCTATTTAACCAGAATGTCCTTTCAGGTTAAAGAGAATATCAGCGATATTGCGTTTCTCAGCGTGGCTATTGTGTTGCAAATTGTCCTGGTCAAGGCGGGAATTTTTATATGCGAAGCGATTCATAGGGCGTTTCCTCTTTTTCCAACCGAAGCGTACTATCATGCTATTCCTTTTGCCGCGGGCGCCATGCTTGTGGGAATTCTCATAAATCGGAACGTTGCCTTCATATTCTCTGTGTATTCATCAATACTTGCCGCTTTGTTGTTCGAAGGCAATATCGCGATCATGCTTTTTTCCCTTCTGGGATGTGTAGCCTCGTCGTATCAAGTTGTACACAGCAAAAAACGCTCGGCTTTTTTTAAAGTTGGCCTCTTACTGAGTGCGATAAATTGCACGACCATACTGTTCCTTTGTCTTTCCTCGCCTTCGTGCAGTCTTTTATCTGGAACTACAATTATAAATCTTGCCATGGGATTCATGAGCGGCATCTTTTCAGCAATCATTGTTGCGGGATTGATACCCCTTTTTGAAACTCTTTTCAATTATACGACCGATATAAAGCTTTTAGAACTTGCCAATCTCAATCAGCCGATCTTCCAGAGAATGATCATGGAAGCTCCCGGCACATATCACCATAGTATTATTGTTTCCTCGCTTGTTGAAGCTGCAGCTGAAGCTATAGGAGCAAATCCGCTGCTCGCAAAGGTCAGCGCATATTATCATGATATCGGAAAAATCAAGAAGCCTCATTATTTTATTGAGAATCAGAGAAACGCTGAAAACAGGCACAACAAGCTTTCGCCACGAATGAGCAGCCTAATTATTACTGCTCATGTAAAAGATGGGTGTGAACTCGCGCACAAGGATAAGCTCGGAACGCAAATTACCAGCATCATAAGAGAGCATCATGGGACAAGTCTTGTGAGTTATTTTTATGAAAAAGCGAAACGTGACAGGGATTCCTCTATTCGATCCCTGCCTGAAAGTGATTTTCGGTATGCCGGACCTAAACCCCAAAGTAGAGAAGCTGGTCTTGTACTTCTCGGTGACGTTATTGAAGCCTCTTCAAGGACTTTATCAAATCCCTCACCTTCAAGAATTAAGAATCTCGTAAGAGAAAGAATTGAAAAAGTTTTAATGGATGGTCAACTTGACGAATGTAAACTTACACTTTATGATTTAAATCTAATCGCTGAGAATTTCACGAGAATTCTTAATGGCATTTTCCACCAGAGGATTGATTACCCCGAAATGGTCGTTTGCGACTTTAATGGTAGCAAAAAAGAAAACAATGTCTATTCTCATCGAAAACAGGCAGAAAAAAATAAGCCTTGACCTCCCGCGCATACGACGCGTCATAAAAAAAATACTGAATTATGTGGATCGTAAAGGTTATGAAATAAGCCTGTTGTTTGTTGATAATGAGGAAATAAGGGATATGAACAAACGTTATTTAAATCGCGATCATCCTACAAATGTTTTAAGTTTCTCTTTAAGAAATGGGCAATATGGAAATATAAATCCTTATATGCTCGGTGACATCGTTATTTCAGCGGAAAAGGCACTTGAAGACGCCGGAGAAGCTGATATCGAATTAAATGATGAGATAGACTTTCTTATGATCCATGGTGTTCTTCATCTTCTTGATTATAACCATGAAGATACCAGTGAAGCTGAGATTCTAAAGATGAATAAGAAAGAAAAGGAACTATTCTACGCCCTGAAAAAATATGAGATTGAATAGGGGAAAATACAATATTGGTTTTCTTATCGATTATTTCACCACTATAACCTGTCCTGGATGAATACTGTCATCTTTCCCTAGGTTATTGATTTCAAGTATCTTATCGAGGCTTACTCCATTTTTTTTCGCAATCACCTCGAGACTATCCCCTTTTCGGACAGTGTATGTGTTGGAACCGGCAAGTGTAGTCGAAACTTTGCCCGTTTTGCTTCCTTTTTTGGGATCTGAAGTATCTGGATTACTATTTTGCTGCTTTGCCTCATTTCTTGAAAGAACAATGACTTGACCGGGTTTAAGGGCTGTTCCCTTTTTAAATTTGTTTAATCTTTTGATTTCATCAACAGTGGTATCATGTCGCCTTGCGAGAGATGTCAACGTATCGCCTTTTTTCACTTTATATCTAATAATATTGTCTACACTCGCCTGGGTTTTATCACTGTCTGACCGTTTCGTCGATTTAACCTTCGCATAGCGGGAAGTACTTACAGGTATAATTAATCGCTGGCCCGCTTTGACTTTTTTTCTGCCCGATATGTGATTGTAGTCCATGATCGCGCTTACGGATGTTCTATACCTGCGGGCAATTGAAACGACCGATTCCGCGCGTTTCGCCCTGTAAGTAATGAACACCTGACGGGATTTCTCGCATTTTGGAATGTCATCGACAATTGTGGTAAACCTACCCGCCAATCCCGGGGGTATTTTGAGACTATATTCTTTGTCAGGTGTGATTTTCTGCCTTAATTCCGCATTGAGAGCAACAACTATTTCCTCACTTATTCCAAGATGCTCAGCAATATCCTGTAAACGCATTGATTTATTTATTTTTACCGTTTCATAGAGGTAAGAGGTTTGTTTTTCTGCTCCTTGATAGAGATCTATGCCATACTTTTTAGGGTCTCTAATTATGTGCAACGTTGCAAGAAATCTGGGTACGTAACGTGCAGTCTCATAGGGAAGCTGATGGTAGAGATCCCAGAATCTGTCGAAATAGTTGATATGCTGCCTCGATATGACCTTGAGAACCCTCCCTTCGCCGCAATTATACGCGGCCAGAACCGTGAGCCAGTCACCGAACATACCATGCAATTCTTTCAAATAATCAATTGCTGCTCTTGTCGACTTTTCAAGATCCAATCTTTCGTCAATCCACTCGTCACGGCTGAGTCCATACTTGTAACCCGTTGACGGAATAAATTGCCAGAGGCCGAGGGCTCTCGCCCTGGAAAGCGCATGGGCTTTAAATCCGCTTTCCACGAGAGGAAGCCACGATAACTCCTCCGGCAAACCAGCCTTTTTCAACTCCCTCAGAATGATGGGACGATAGAAAGAGGAACGTCTATACGACTGAATAAAAAATTCTTTTTCGATGGTTTGAAAAAGCCTGATTTCCTTCTCGACGTTAGCATTGATAGTATGAGGTATCTCACTCCGCTTACCGCTCGTTGTTGTGTGCTTTGATGAATAGATGGCGAGGAGTTGCTTCGATATGAGTAATCGCAGGTCATCTTTCTGGCGGGAAATGTCCGGATCTCCGTTTGTATCAAGCAACAAGGCATAGGCCTGATCTAGCAGGTCCAAAGCATTTTCCAGATCACCCTTGATCCAATATGCACGGGATTCATTGAGCAATATAAGGGCTTCCTCCATTATATCGCTCCCCTTCTCACCTTCCTGGTCTTTTTGTACCTTTTTTACAGGAAGCTCTTTGCTTTCCACAAACGCGTCTTTATCATGTTTCTCTCTTTGCTTCTGATCGAGAGAAGGGTCTTCATTTCCAGAAGATTCACTATTATTATGTTTATTTTCACCTATGGAGATTTTTTCGTTTCTGACGAGACTGTCATAAGGTTCATTTTTTGCTTTGCTTTGACCAAGTGCAGCGCTGATGAAAGCGCTATGACAGAGAATGAATACTATGGCCATAATTAAGAGAAGAAAGCTGCTTCTTCTTGGCATCGTAATGAACTCCTTTACAGTTTCTATAGTCAGTATGCGTAAGTATGATTCCAAAGACAGCCGTATATATCACACATTACAATTTCCCACATACACTTTATTTAACTCAATAGATACGCTTCAATGAAATCATCGATATCGCCATCCAACACCCTGTTTGCATTGCCCGCCTCAAGATTAGTCCTGTGATCTTTGACCAGTTTATAGGGATGTAAGATATAGGAGCGGATCTGGCTTCCCCAGGATATATCTTTTTTCGTCTTATTCAGTTCATCAATTTTCTTCTTCTGCTCTTGAATTTCGATTTCGTAAAGTCGTGACTTTAAAAATTTCATAGCCATGGCTTTATTCTTATGCTGCGATCGCTCATTCTGACACTGCACAACTATTCCTGTGGGCATATGTGTGATTCTCACGGCTGAATCCGTTTTATTTACATGCTGACCCCCTGCCCCGGTTGATCGGTATGTATCTATGCGGAGATCATTGTCGTCAATCTCGATGCTTATTTCATCATCGACTTCGGGATACACAAAAACGGAGGCAAACGAGGTGTGTCGACGGGCACCGGAATCGAAAGGCGATATCCGAACGAGCCTGTGAATACCAATTTCAGCCTTGGCATAGCCATAGGCATACTCTCCCTCTATCGTGAGGGAAACGCTCTTCACGCCGGCTTCATCGCCAGGCTGATAATCTATGATAGTGGTAGAAAAACCTTTCCTTTCAGTCCATCGTAAATACATCCGTAAAAGCATCTCCGCCCAGTCCTGCGCCTCTGTTCCCCCTGCGCCGGCGTGAATGGTCATTATGGCATTCATCAAATCCTGTTCAGAGCCCAACATCAATTTGAGCTCTTCAGTTCTCAAGGATGATTTAAGTCCATCAATATCTTTTTCTATCTCTGCAATTGTGTCTTCATCATTTTCTTCACTCGCCAGACTATACAGTATTTCTATGTCGCCGATTTCATTTATGAGCTTCGTCCAGGCATTGACTATCGTTTCCAGCTTGTTTTTTTCCTTCAGGATTTCTCGTGCTTTTTCCTGTTCGCTCCAGAAATTTTCATGCAGCACTGCTTTTTCTAATCCTTTGATTTTATCTGCCTTGACAGTGATGTCAAAGACATTCTCCTAAATGTTCTATCCTCTTTTTCAAATCGATTATAGTTTCATGAATTTCTCCAACCATATCCGGTTCTCCTTTTCAAAGTAATTAATACACAGCATAGTAAGGATATCATGCATATCACAGTAAAGACATCACCATATGTTGCGTAAAAAGTTTCATAATGAATAAACTTTACTCTATCCCTTAATGCCGTTCTTGTAAACAGATCCGTTTTGGAAACGATCCTGCCCGTTGGGTCTATTACGGCGCTGATTCCTGTATTCGCCGACCTCACAATATATAAACGAGTTTCTATTGCTCTAAATACGGTCATGGAAAGATGCTGATATGGTGCAGATGTATTCCCAAACCAGGCATCGTTCGTGATATTCACGAGCAAGTCAGCCCCCATTTTTTTGTAGGTTCTGCCGGCATCAGGAAATATACCCTCATAGCAGATCAAGACGCCAATCTTGTATCTATTCATTGTGAGTGGATAGTAACCTTTTCCCGGACGAAAGTCCCCCACACCCACGACCAATTTACTGATAAAGGGAAACAGCGTCCGCAGCGGCACAAACTCACCATATGGCACAAGGTGCACTTTATTATACTGTCCTGCTACCTTTCCATGAGGCGATAACAGAAAAGCGCTGTTTAATAATGCGACGCAATCATCATCCCCATCACATTCTTTAACATAACTCGGACTTCCAAAGAGGAGCCACTCTCCTGACGTTTGCGCAATACTTGTAATCTCGTCGCGCATCCTGTTGTTCTCTTCCTGAAAGAAGAAAGGGGCTGCCGTTTCAGGCCATACCGTTAAGCCCGAACGTGATGATTGTTTCTGGAGTGAGAGATATTTATACGCAGTAATGGTTTCATATTGAAAACGGGGATTCCATTTAATATTCTGATCAATATTGCCTTGAACAATGGCAACATCTAAAGCTTCCGCTGTTTTTCCCGCTTCTTCAATTTGCTGTATTTTCAAGTATCCGTAACAAGAGACCATGAGAACCACACAGCAACCCAAAACTATTTCTCCCCATACCAACTTTCCCTTCAGCTTATTGGATATGGCATCAAAAGTGATGACATTGACCACCACAATAAGGAATGTAATACCAAATGTACCTGTTACGTCGGCAACCTGGATTAAAGTTCTGTAGAGATATTGAGAGTGAGCCAGATTTTCCCAGGGAAATCCTGTAAGGAAATGTGACTTGACGTATTCAAGACATGTCCATAAAACCGGCGCCGCAATAATCCGTGGTATGCCTTTGCCTGCGAAGTATACCATACCTGCTGCAAAAACCGCGAAATATATGCTCAGATATGCCGCGAGGAGTAACATGATCACAATGCCCAAGTAATACGGCAGATATCCATAGTGCACGACAACAAAAGTAATCCAGTACATGAGGCCGATATTGGCCACGATGCCTGTCACAAAGCCGAGGATAACACCCTCTTTTACGCCCGCATCCTTGAGTGCAAAGAGAAGAGGAACCAAGGATATCCATGCGAGTATGCCTATTCCGTGTTTGGGAAATGAGAGAAAAAAAAGAACCCCGGAAGTAACACCTAAGAACAAATTCATGTAACCGATGTGTGGGCGTAACAATTTCAATTTTTATCTCCACCGTTCATAGCACGAAATTCATCTGTCTTCTTCAGTTTTACTTTCTTTATGCTTCGCTCGTCTGCAGATTCGATAATTATCTCCAGGTTATCGACATGAATAATTTCCCCGGTCACAGGGATTTTTTTGATGGCATTAAGAATATATCCGCCGAGCGTCTCAAACTTACCTTCCGGGAATTTTATCTGGAGGTGATCTTCAATCTCCTCTATCTCTACCCTCCCGTCAATAAGCGCATAACCATCCTGGAGATCGATTATATTTTCCTTTTTTGCATCATGTTCATCATGTATTTCTCCCACTATTTCCTCTATCAAATCTTCAAGGGTAACAAGGCCTGATGTCCCACCGTATTCATCAATGACAATGGCCATGTGGTATTTTCTCTGTTTGAGTTCATGGAGCAGAAGATGCGTATTTTTGGTTTCTGGAATGTAATAAGGTTTGCGCAGACTGGATAGGATATCGCTTTCTGTTATGGGCTTTGACCAGAATTTTAGAAGGTCTTTGACATTTAAAATACCGACGATGTTATCCACGCTCCCGGCATAGACGGGCATTCTTGTGTGGCCATGCGTAATCGTTAATTCCAAAATCTCTTCAATCGTTGCGTCACTTCGAATCGCAATCATTTCCGTCCTTGGGATCATCACTTCCCTTACTATAGTTTCTCTGAATTCGAGTATGCTCTGAATCATTTCGCCGGACTGCGGATCTATAAGTCCTTTCTCTTCTCCGGCATCAATGATGGACTGGATTTCTTTTTCCAGACGTCCTTGATCGTCTGCAGAAAGAAACTTCTTGATTTTTGTTAATATTTTATTGTTCAACGTTGCAATTCCCTTTCTTTAAAGCCCCCTGAGATACTCCGGCCGAAGGAGGTTCACATCATTCGCTCCGATGACATCATAAATCATGCCTTACATAAAAAAAGGAGTTAACCTGTATCGGTCAACCCCTCATTGTGTATGGCGGGGCCGATGGGACTCGAACCCACGCCCTCCGGCGTGACAGGCCGGCGTTATA
>JAFNGM010000229.1:25012-25485 GCA_017885225.1 Syntrophaceae bacterium
TCCACGGTGTAAGCGTGGCGCTCTCCCCACTGAGCTACCCGCCTATGCTTAATATTAGTTCCCTAACAACTGTACTTCTTGTTGTCAAGCAATAAATATCTCTGTTTCTCTCGTTGGCAACTATTTTCCAGGGGACGAATCGTATCCGTCATGGTAATGGATGACATTCGAATTGATTTCTCTTTATCCGGTTCTTTATCATGAATTTTTTCAACAGCCGGACAAAGTGCTACCTTCAACACTTCATCCATATGCTCCACAAATACAATTTCAATCGCCTTCAGAATATTTGCCGGAACTTCCGACAGATCTTTCTCATTATCCTTGGGGATAACTATAGTCTTTAGATTTCCACGATGAGCAGCGAGGAGCTTTTCCTTCAACCCTCCTATGGGCAATACCCTGCCTCTCAAAGTAATTTCCCCGGTCATTGCCAGATCGCCGCGGACTTTTCTTTTCATAAACGCGGATGC
>JAFNGM010000229.1:25556-45441 GCA_017885225.1 Syntrophaceae bacterium
TTACCCGTCATTACCATCTTCCCGGTACCCTTCATGAGCGAAGATTCTATGGCGAGGAGTTCTCCGCCGACTTCTGTCCAGGCAAGGCCGATGCACAAACCTACTTCATCTTTTCCTTCCGTCTCTCCATGCCTGAATTTTGGTACACCGAGATATTTAGGTATCAATTTTGAACTGATTCTGACTTGGTTGTTCGCACCATCCGTAACGATTTTCCTTGCAACTTTTCTGCATATAGATGCGATTTCCCTTTCCAGATTCCTTACCCCGGCTTCCCTCGTATATTGTCTGATAATGGTCAACAGAGCCCCATCTGAAAAAACAATATTGTCCTTCGTAAGGCCGTTCGCTTCCATCTCTTTCGCAACAAGAAACCTTTTTGCGATGCTCAACTTTTCCTGTTCAGTATAGCCGGCAAGACGGATCACTTCCATTCTATCCTGTAAAGCAGGAGGTATTGTTTGGAGGATATTGGCTGTAGTGATAAACATTACATCGGAAAGATCATAATCAACCTCTAAATAATTATCGTTAAAGGCATTGTTTTGTTCTGGATCAAGGACTTCGAGAAGTGCCGCGGAGGGGTCTCCCCGGAAATCTGAACTCAGTTTATCAACTTCATCGAGGCAAAACACAGGATTGTTCGATCCTGACTTTTTCATCAACTGAATGATCTTTCCCGGTAAGGCCCCAATATAGGTCCTCCTGTGCCCTCTGATTTCAGCTTCGTCCCTGACTCCACCCAAAGAAAGTCTCACAAATTTTCTGTTGGTCGCTCGTGCGACGGATTTGGCAACAGAAGTCTTCCCAACACCCGGAGGACCGACAAAGCAGAGGATGGGGCCTTTATTTTTTTTCACCAGCGACTGAACAGCAAGGTATTCAAGTATCCTTTCCTTGACCTGTTTCAGTCCGTAGTGATCCTCTTCCAGAATATTCTCTGATTCTTTGAGGGTATGATTATTTTCCGTTTTTTCCGACCAGGGCATGTCAAGTAACCAGTCTATATAATTTCTTACTACTGTGGCTTCAGCTGACATAGGGGCCATCATCTGCAATTTCTTTATCTCATATTTTACCTTTTTATGTGCTTCTTCGGATAATTTCTTTTGCTTTAGCCTTTTTTCCAGTTCAGCAATTTCATTTCTGAATTCATCCTTTTCGCCCATTTCTTTCTGGATAGCCCGCATCTGCTCGTTGAGATAATAATCTTTCTGGGTCTTCTCCATTTGTTTTTTGACCCGTCGCTTTATCTTTTCTTCAACCTCCATGATCTCAATCTCGCCGAGCATCAGTTCATAGACTGCCTCGAGTCTTTCATTGATGTTGAATATCTCCAAAAGCTTTTGTTTTTCCTCAAGCTTGAGACTTATGTGAGAGGCAACAACATCCGCTATTTTGGATCTGTCATCAATAGACGATATGGTGTTCACCATCTCCATATGAACTTTTTTTCCGAGCTTCGCATAGTTTTCAAAAGATTCACGGATGTTCCGTATCAAGGCTTCAGCCTTTACATGATTGCCGTCGTCAATATCCTTGATTTCTTCCACATTCACCATGAAGTAATCATCATTCGGCAGGTATGCTTTTATTCTGCCCCTTTTTTTGCCTTCAACAAGCACCTTCACGGTTCCATCAGGAAGTCTTAAGAGCTGAATAATGACGCCTATAGCGCCCACCTTGTTAATGTCATTCTCTGTCGGTTCATCTTTTTGGGCACTCTTCTGAGCTACCATGAATATGCCCTTTTCGCTTTTCATTGCCGACTCGAGAGCAGAAATAGACTTTTCTCTTCCCACAAAAAGCGGGACAATCATATGCGGAAATACGACAACATCGCGTAACGGCAGCATCGGGATTGTTATTGTCGCATTATCGTTGTCTCTATTCTTCAAAAAATCGAACATGTCTTTACTTCCCATAATTAATATTTCCCGTTCACGCAGTCTCTGACTTAGTTTCAAAAATTAATATAGGTTTTTCCTTATTCGATACAACATCTTCCGTAATTACGCACTCCCTCACATCGTTTCGGGAAGGCAGCTCATACATGATATCGAGCATCGTATTTTCTAATATTGATCGAAGGCCCCGCGCACCTGACTTCCTATCCACAGATAATTTCGCAACTGTTCTGAGGGCTCCGTCTGTAAACTTCAGTTTTACGTTCTCGAGTTCAAAGAGAACCTTGTATTGTTTAATAATCGCATCTTTCGGTTCAATTAATATCCGTACCAGCTCCTCCTGATTTAATTCGTTCAAGGTGGTGACCACAGGTAGACGCCCGATAAATTCAGGAATCATACCGAATTTAAGCAGATCTTCAGGTTTAACCTCGGTCAGAAAATCGCCTACCTTTTTAGAACGTTTGCTTTTAATATCCGCACCGAAACCCATGGACGATGCATTGAGTCGCCTGGCTATGATGTCTTCGAGATCGTTAAAAGCGCCTCCGCAGATAAATAATATGTTCGTCGTATCCACCTGGATGAATTCCTGCTGCGGGTGCTTTCTCCCTCCCTTGGGCGGCACATTCGCCATTGTTCCTTCTATGATCTTAAGAAGGGCCTGTTGGACACCTTCACCTGAAACATCCCTCGTAATTGAAGGATTGCCTGACTTCTTGGCAATCTTGTCAATTTCGTCTATATACACAATTCCCTTTGAAGCTTTCTCGACATCATAATCGGCATTCTGCAGGAGACTCAGGATAATATTTTCCACATCTTCTCCNNCCCGATCCCGTCGGCCCGATCAACAAAATATTACTTTTCTGTATTTCGACGCCATCCAGATCAACGTTTGAAAACAACCTCCTGTAATGATTATACACAGCAACGGAAAGAACCCTCTTGGGCCTCTCTTGCCCGATTACGTATTGATCCAGAAATTTTTTAATATTTCTCGGATCGGGTATGCCTTTCTGCAATTCTTCAGTTGCCGTCGGTTCACATTCTTCTTCAACGATACACCTGCATAGTTCGATACATTCATCGCATATATATGCCGCCGGCCCAGCAACTAATTTTCTTACTTCATTCTGATTTTTCCCACAGAAGGAACAGAATAAAATGCCCTGCCCTCCTTGGTTGTCTTTACTCCTTCTTACCATATCGAATGACCTCTATTATCTTATTTATCCTTTGTGGTCTCGTACACTATCCTTATGCTTGATTGTATCATTTTCTCTTCACAATTATTTCATCTATAATACCATATTTCTTGGCCTGTTCACAAGTCATGTAATAATCACGTTCTGTATCCGACTGCAACTTGGCAAGAGGTTGACCTGTCAATTTGGAAAGAATAACATTCAATTCTTCTTTCATACGCAAGATCTCGCGCGCCTGAATATCAATATCTGTCGCCTGACCGTAAAATCCACCCAGAGGTTGATGTATTAATATTCTGGAATGTGGAAGAGCGCTTCTCCTCCCTTTTTCCCCTGCTGCAAGGAGCAGCGCCCCCATGCTCGCTGCCTGTCCCATGCATACCGTGCATACGGGCGGCCCGATGTACTGCATGGTGTCATAGATTGCCATTCCCGAACTTACGTTTCCCCCGGGCGAATTCAAGTAAAAGAAAATATCTTTGTCCGGATCTTCGGATTCGAGGTACAACATCTGCGCGATGATGAGGTTCGCAACATCGTCGTCTATTGCCGTACCGAGAAAGATTATCCTATCTTTTAAAAGCCTTGAATATATGTCAAAAGCCCTTTCTCCTCTTCCATCCTGTTCGATTACCATTGGAATCAATGGCATATATCGTACTCCTTACATTATTTTTTCACGATAGTAATGTTTGCTTTATCTTCAATCAAACGAAATACTTTTGTATTTAATATTTCACTTTTTATGTCTTCGATCATATTTCCTTCAACTAATGATTTCTTCAATGACTCATAGCTTTGCGCCCTCTGTTCGGCTATTTCCTTAATCTTCTCGTTAATTTCGTTGTCAGATACAGAAACAGATTCTTGATCGGCAATACTTTTAATGAGAAGAATCGTTTTTACAACTTTTAATGCATCGTCTTTGTAGAGGTCATAAAACCGTGTGTATAATTCGGAGGGCTCCTGTTGCTTCATGCCGCGCATCGTCATTCTTCTCTGCATATCGGCAATCATAAAAGACACCTGTCTGTTTACAAACGTTGGCGGCACTTCAAATTCATTCGCTTCCAAAAGTTTATCTATAATGAGATTTTTTAACGTAGTAGTTGACTGTGCTCTATTTTCCTCCTCGAGTGTTTTTAAAATATCCTTTTTAAGATCATCCAGCGTTTCATATTTATCAAAATTCTTAATAAACTTTTCATCGACATTGGGCAGCTTTTTTTCTTTAATGTTTTTTAGTGCCACCGAAAATACTACTTCTTTTCCCGCCAGATGGCTCGCGTGGTAATCATCGGGCATGTTGATTTTAATTTCTTTCGTCTGACCTTTTTTCATGCCTGTTAATTGTTCCTCAAAACCGGGAATGAATGTTTTTGAGCCCATTTCCAGGAGATAATTATCTGCCTTCATTTCCTTGAGGTTATTCCCATCAAGGGTGCCTTCAAAATCGATAACGGCAAAATCACCCTCGCCTATTCCCCTTTCGGCTTCGACTTCTTCCATGGTGGCGAACATATCACGAACTTCCTGAAGCCTTTTTTCCACGTCGGCATCGATCACATCATGCTCCTCCTTCACAAGATCAAGTTCGACATATCCTTTCGGTTCGATAGCCGGCTCAACCTCAACCGTAGCCGTGAATGTGAAGTTCCTCTCCTCGTCCAAGCCTTTTTGTTCAATGTCCGGTTGCCCAACCGCGGCGATATTGTTATCTTTTAACGCATCCCAATAATATTTGTTCACAAGCTTTGTGATCGTTTCTTCTTGCGCGTACTCTTTATACATGGATTCCAAAATATTTCTCGGTATTTTCCCCTGTCTGAACCCCTTGACTTTTGCTTTTTTCCCCACATCCTTATACACCGAGTCCAGCTCTTTTTTCACTTCACTCCAGGATATATCAAAGGACAATTTCTTTTTAATTGGACTTATATCTTCTACTTTTACAGGTATCATATTTTCGGACACAGTCACACTATCCTCTCATAGATTAATTTATACGCGTAATTGGTGCGAGAGAGGGGATTTGAACCCCTATCCGCAAAGGCGGGCTGGATCCTAAGTCCAGTGCGTCTGCCAATTCCGCCACTCTCGCGTGTCGTGCCTATTTTTCCTATATATTCATTACATGTGAGATTGTCAACGTTATTATTGCTCAAGGCTGTGATTGCGGCTATACCTATGAAGCGCATTATTTGCCTTGACACGATGTTCCAAGATTTCTATATTATCTTATTAAAATATATCGTACAGTTTTTAGAATTCTTTATGAAATTTGCGCCACTATCGGTAACTGATTACAAAAGCCTGAAAATTTTCTTCCAAAATCAACAATACCGGTTAAGCAGTTACTCCCTCTTATCGCTTATTGTCTGGAGCAATCAAACGCTTCAAACGCACTACACAATTGAAGATAATGTATTAATCTTAGGTAACAAATCAATAAAACATCCCGAAACCAACCATCTTTTTTTGCCCCTCTCACCGACGCAGAATATAACTCCTGAATATTGTGCAATAATTGCAAAGAAATCGGGGTTCGATCACATGTGGTTTGTACCGGAAGATTTTCTCCTTCAGTGCGACCGCAGGGAAGTGGAAACCTATTTTACCATAACAGAACAAACCGAATTCGATGATTATGTATATCAATCGCAAGATTTAATGAATCTCAAAGGCAATAAGTATATAAGACAGCGGAACCTGATCCACCAGTTTGATAAAAAATACGTCCAGAAAGGCAAAGTGAACGTTGAGTTGATCAATCACACGAACATCTCTGCATGCTTGAATTTTTTGCAGAAATGGTGTGAAATTCGTGATTGCAATCTTGAGGAAAATGAAGAACTGGCCTGCGAAAAATTAGCGACCGTAAATACTCTCAATAACTTCGATGCGTTGGAAGCTATGGGTATCTTGATACGCATCGGCGGTGAGGTCAGTGCTTTCGGGATATGCTCACACCTCACCGACACCATGGGCGTACTGAATTTTGAAAAGGCCTATCCCGACATAAAAGGACTTTATCAGTTCCTCGACAATGAATGCGCAAAACGCCTCTTTGCCGGTTACACGTATATAAACAAGGAAAGTGATATGAATATTCCCAACCTCGCCCAATCAAAAAAATCATATAATCCGGTAATGATGATAAAATCATATTGCTTAACGTTGCGGTAAGAAACTCAAACTATTTTAATCTACTCAATTGTCATCAAAGATAGCCATCTCTGCAATTCTGTATCACGTGGAAGGTCATGGTTCTTCAAAAGCTCGACAATACTTCTTTCATTAAAGCGCAAGTACGGATTGACCTTAAACTCGCTTGTCAATGTCGAAACAGGATGAGCAGGATTATAATTGAGCAAATAGATTTCACTATCTTCGTTATCAGGTTCAAGCTTTTTTGCAAAGTGTAGAGCGTCTTGAATATAATCATGGCCCGCATAGATAAGAGTATCTTGCGGTAAAGCCATAATTTTTTTTATGGAATGATAAAAGTTTTCCAGGCTGCCGGAAAAACAGTTCCCGACGGTGCCATTAAAAAACGTATCCCCGGCAAGCAAAATATTATTAAAGTAAAAACACACGGAATCATCAGTATGTCCCGGTGTAGTAATAACTTTAATCTCCTGGCCTTCAATTTTTATCGCTCCGCAATTAACCAACTCTTCATATCCTATACACCTCGCATTTGATCCCTTGAGCAGTGCCCTGTTCCCGCTCGTATGATCAGGATGACCATGCGTATTTGTTACGAAGAGGAGATTCAACTTCCCTCTTTTTATAAATTTCAGAATTTCATTCGAGGCAACGCCATCAATCGCGATTGCATCCCTTACCCCGTAGATAAGATAGCTCAGGTTATCAGTATTGTGTCGAATCTGTTTAAGACTCAGCAATTGCAAAATTCCTTTTAATAATACGCAAGATTCACTCCATACGTTCAAATGACACACTTCTTGGCAGATCCGTACTACGCTTAATCTATACGAATCAGACAGTCAATAAGAAAATGTGCACTGCCTTTATTTTCTTGAAGATTCTATACGATAATGATAGCAAGGCATGAGAGCTATGTGGAAAAGGAGACGCCATCAATGAACATAGAAGACCTTCACAATCTCCAAAATGATCCTTATAATTACGCTCTTCGCTTAAAAAAAGAGGGCGGAAAGAAAGTGGTCGGCTATTTCTGTTCCTACACCCCGGAAGAACTTATCTTTGCCGCTGGCGCTACTCCCTTCCGTATATTCGGTACGCGCAGCACTATCAATCTTGCCGACGCGCACCTGCAGTCATACTGCTGCTCTCCGGTACGAATTGCCCTTGAAGAAGCATTATCGGGCAAAACAACTGTTCTCGACGGCATTGTCTTCCCTCATACATGTGATTCCATTCAGCGATTATCGGATATCTGGCGCCTCAATGTCCCTCTGCCCTTCCACATTGACGTTGTACTGCCGGTAAAACTGAACTCGGAAAGCGCCAGAGAATACATGATCGATGTACTGCATAAATTTATGAAAGAACTTGAGAAGAATTTAGAGGTAAAAATAACCGAAGAAGCGCTCAGGCATGCTATTGCTCTTTATAACAAAATACGGGAGAGCATAAAAACAATATCAGACATGCGGCTGATAAATCCCTCTCTTCTGAAGGGCAGTGATTTCTACAGCATTGTAAAGTCTTCCATGATTATGGATCGGAATGATCTCGCGCAAATACTGAGCCATATTATACAAGACCTGGGAGCAAAGAAAGAAACACCAGATGTGACCTTCAGAAAAAGACTTGTTCTCACAGGAGCAATGTGCAACCACCCGGACTTTTATCAAATCGTAGAAGACGGAGGCGGAGTGGTTGTCTGGGATGATCTCTGCACGGGTTCGAGGTATTTCGAAGGACAGCTCGATTCAACAGGGGATCCCGTCATATCGATTGCGGAACGATATCTTCACCGCATCGAATGCCCGGCAAAGCACAGCGGTTTATCAACAAGAGCCGAGAATCTCCTCGATATTGTGCAAAACAAGAATGCCGACGGAGTTGTATTTCTCATTCATAAGTTCTGCGATCCCCACTCATTCGATTATCCGTATCTAAAAAAACACCTCGATAATGAAAGGATTCCGAATACACTCATTGAGATGGAAGACCAGGCATCTATAGGCGAGCGATTAAAAACACGATTCGAAGCGTTTTTAGAAATGATCTAAGTCATGACTTCCGTGATGTCTTTTCAACGGAAGGGAAAGCATGGAGGCTTTTAGTACGTCACATGAGGGCGTTACAACAATTGCACACCAACCGGGAGCACTATAATGGCAGAAAAAGATCCTGAAAAAGAAAAACGAAAGATCAAAGCCGTCGCCAGGATGAAGGAAATCATGACCACTTACTACATCGAAGCAAAAATGGCGGAAGGGACCGGAAAAAAAGTGGCATGGATTACAAGCGGAGGGCCCGTCGAACCACTTATCGTCATGGACGTGATACCGATTTATCCGGAGAATCACGGAGCCATGATCGGCGCGAGCAAAATGGGCGCGGATCTTTGTGAAAAAGCCGAGATCATGGGATTCTCGAGAGATCTGTGCTCTTACGCCCGCTCGGATATTGCCTGCGCACCGATTAATGCAGGTCCCATCGGAGGCCTTCCGAAACCGGATATGCTTATTTGCTGCAACAATATCTGCGGAACAGTTCTGAAATGGTATGAAATACAGGCGAGACACTTTAATGCTCCCCTTTTTATTCTGGATACCCCTTTCTGCCATACGGAGTTCTCCAAAGAAGCAAAAAAATATGTCCTCAAACAACTCTATGAATACATCGCATTTCTTGAGAGAAACTGCGGGAAACCCTTCGATTATGATAAGATGAAGGAGGTAGGCCGATTGTCTGTCGAGGGGCAGAGATTGTGGAGGGCAGTCCTTGATACGGCCGCGCATAAACCATCACCCCTAAGCGCTTTTGATGCCTTCTTTCACCTGGCCATGATTGTGACCCTGCGCGGAACGCAGGTAGTTGTTGATTACTACGCTGCCTTGCTCAACGAGATGAACGAGCGAATCACTGCCGGAATCGGTGCCATCCCCAATGAGCGCTACCGACTGCTGTGGGATAACCTTCCTATCTGGTATCGCACAAAATGGCTGTCAGAAAAGTTCGCGTCCTATGATGCCTGCCTCGTGGCGGATACTTATACATCCGCGTGGTGCGGCGTACTTAAGTACATAGACGAGAATGACTTTCTCAACACCATTGCTGAAGCATATTCACGAATTTACCTTAATATCGGCATTGATCAGATGGCGGATGAAATCCTCTCCATAGTTGACAGGTATGACGTGAACGGTATCGTCATGCACTCAAACAGAAGCTGCAAACCATATTCGCTCGGCCAGTATGACATTCAGAAGATCATACGGGAAAAGCGAGGCATCCCGTCCCTGATAATCGAGGCGGACATGGTTGATGAAAGAAGCTTCACGGAAAGCCAAATAGAGACACGAATAGACGCATTCATGGAAGTAATGAGAGGAACCTGACATCACTCGTGAAAGAAAATGTCATATTTCTTGACGAGAAATTTTGCTTTCTTACTTCTGCGTGAGTGGTTCTCGCGAAAGTAATTCTTTACCGCGGATTAGTGTGTATTTTGTGGCGATATAATGGAAAGCGAGGTGCAGGGCCAATCATTCAGTAATGCATAACCATCATCACGCAAAATTCTACTTTTAAGGAAGAAAGGATACAGAGTATTGAAAGCAGAAATGACCGATTCCAATGATAACACTTACGAATTATTCGCAAAGAATCCTCTCATTGCCGGATTAAAGGAAGAGCAAATCCGGGAACTCTTTTCTATGAGCCAAGAGATCACCTTAAACAGGGGGGAATACCTCATACGAGAAGGCGATCCTGCCAACGAAATGTTCATAATCATGGAAGGTTCTCTTGAAATCAGTAAATACGATATGAAATACAGACAGGATTACGTCATCCATACCCTCCATGCGGGCGACTCAGTCGGAGAACTTGCGTTATTAGATAGCGGTCCAAGGTCGGCGTCCGTCCGAGCAAAAACTATCACATGTCTTCGAAAACTGTACTTTACCGATATACATGAAATTACCAGCAAGGATAACGCTATTAATAGTATTTTTTTCCAATTATCAAGAAACATCAGTCAGCGTTTGCGCTGTACAACCGATGTGGCACGTGATGCTTTAGAAAAGCAGGTGGATGAGTATAAAACTCGTGTAGCCATGGGTAATTTCGTAGTGAATGTAATTATAGCACTCTGTCTTATCGCATTTGGATTAGATGGATTAAAATATGCGATGTCCATAGCCCCTACAAGCAGCTATGTAACGATACCTTTAACGTTTTCCTTACTCATCTTTATATACTTTTTGATGAAGTCATCAAATTTGCCTTGGTCATCTTTTGGCTTAACGTTCACAAATTTAAAACGATCCGTATACGAAGGAATAGGATTTACTTGTATCATAATGGTTTTAATTGTTGGCATGAAATGGGCTTTTATACATTTTATTCCCGCCTACGAAGGGCGTTCTTTAATAGAACCATTTGCCCTATTTAAAAATCCCGCTGATCATACGATGGAGGTATGGTTAACACTTTTGGTTATTTATGGGCTTTTTGTTTCGCCCCTCCAAGAATTGATGGCAAGAGGTGCTCTGCAAGGTCTCCTTGAGCAATTCTTAACAGGTGAACATAAAATCTTTCTCTCAATCATAGCCTCCAATTTGATATTTAGCACGGCCCATTTATTTATGTCGTTTCAGATTGGAATTTTGGTATTTGTCGGAGGGCTTTATCTCGGGTGGCTTTACTCTCGTTCACACAACCTTGTCGGCGTTTGGCTGGCGCATTGGCTGTTGGGTTCCTGGGCACTTTCCGTGGTTGGACTTTAAGAGTGAAAAAGATCACACTGAATTCTTTGACTCAAGGCAGGGCTCTTTCTCCCAATACCCGAAAGGGACGATAAAAATAGTGTTTTTGTGATGTGTGTCACATAAAAAGTTTTTCATGCGTGATGTAATACGTCCAAAATTGTAACATAAAGAAGCACAAGACAGAAGAGATATGAATTGCATGAATTACAGGAATCCGAAGACATGAAGTTTGTTGCAATGAACAGAATGTTTCTGATGCTACTACTCGTTGGCCTCACTCTAACTCCGGGTTCCGCCGTCGCTCAGGATACTTTGAATCCCGGATTGGAACTTGCCAGCATGGACAGGTCTTCACAAGGCAGCATTTCCATGGCAAGAACAAAACAGAATCAGATCGCAACAGTAATCCACATAGCGCCGCAGGATCTGTTCGTGAAAATACCGGATAAAGGCAAAATACGGATGATATCAGTTGCGTATTGTCCGTCGCTGGAATTTAAAGACTGGAGGTGCGCCCACACGGGTACCATGCAACAGATATTTGCCAAAGGATTACGCCAGATGAGCATAGAAAAGGATGCGGGTGATTTTGAGCTTTTACAAATTGTACGAGTCTTCGACTCTGATGACTTGCGGGTATCATCCTTATGGTTTTCTTATATAGAGAAAAAAGCCATATCTATTCGGTAACGACAAAAGGGGAAAGAGTTTAATATCCTTGCTATACCCCGCAATCCCACACAGAGATGGTCTGGAACTGACTCACATGGATACATCGCATTGCGTCCACAACCATGAGTGCGGTGGTTTGTGAGTGTACGAACTCCGCCAGGTCGGGGTGTTTTTTAATGTAGATGCTCGCGAAAGCTTCCCATGCCTTTCCTTTTCGCAAAGGACGGGCCTTTCCGATGACCGTCACTGCCTCCGTAGCCATAAGGTTTTTAGTCTTTTTTGACCTGCTATCGATGAGGAGCGCAACGGATTTTGTCTTGATCATATTCCTGTATTTCCGTGTCGCCCTTGGTGTGGCAAAGATGACTGCCATGCAGTCAGGCGTGAGGGCAAAGTTGATAAGGGATGTGTAGGGTTGCCCGTTATCATCCGTTGCAAGTACTGCAAAATACTCCATCCTGTCGAGCACCTTTAATCGCTCCGAAATGAGTACTGCACCCTTTCGTGTTGTGCTTGGAACCTTTTCTTTTTTCATTATTCTTTCACCACCATGTCGTACCAATAGATTCAATTCAACCTATATATAATAAAATTAAGATATGTTGCAAATGAAACCCACAGGAAGTAGGGAACAAGGAGCATGCTCGATATCCTGGAATATGACCAGGTGCATACCATGAGAAGTCCCACAGTAACCCAGATGAAAAGCGCGTCGAGAACGGCAAGGAAGAGCAGATGCTTGACAAAAAATATGTAGCTCCAGAGCACATTTATCAACCCATTTAGTAAATAAACACTCAATACAACCCATACATCTTTTTTGCTCCTCGCTGCATTCACAAAAACAATGAGCGAGATGGCAGACAGCATGTATAGTACTGTCCAGACAACACCTATTACGACGCCTGAAGGGGTATACGGCGGCTTCATGATGGCAGGATACCATGTGGAAACACCCTGCATAGTGAAGGAGCTTCCAATTTGAGCAACTGCGAGATAGAAGAGGGGTGCAAGGATATAGTGGAGATTTTTACGCATTCCTTTCATAGTGTTGTTATTCGCTCCACATAAGACTTCACGTTAAACTTTGATTTGCACCCATTATAACTCATATAGCGTATCTTTCCAAAAACTTCCCGTTCATTCCACGCCCTGTCGTGAACACCGCCGATGCTCCACGCAATGCCTGTATAGCCGTTGGTGTCTCTTCCATCAAGCTCATATCTGTCATTGAGGTATATGGCAACATGGAGGGCTTCTTCCGGCGATGCCGTCCATTCGAGGATTTTCTTTGCCCAATACATCCGCAGATACCCGTGCATTTTCCCCCGCTTCACCATCTCCATCTGGGCCGCATTCCAAAGGTCATCGTGGGTCTTTGCTTCTTCAAGCTCGCTGAGTGAGTATCGATAGGGGCGATGATCTTTTCTGTGGTCGTTGAGTGTCTTTTGTGCCCAAGGAGGGAACCCTTCAAACATGTCATAATGGGTGTTGTAAAAGCAGTAATTGTCGGAGAGTTCACGACGGACTATCAGTTCTTCTAAAAAGGCTTCGTTATGCTCATTACTTCCCGACGCTTTCATAACCTCGAGGGCTACCCTCTGGCTGGAGAGCTGGCCAAAATGAAGATAGGGTGAAAGATTCGACTGGCTGTCATTATTCGGATCGTTCCTTTCCGTGGCATAGCGGTCTAAATGCGTTTCTATAAAATTGGAGAGCATCTTGTGTGCGGCCTTCTCCCCAGGTTTTATCCAGTTCACAACACCTGCGGAAGAATCCACGTCAAGCGCTTTCTTCACGCCTGGCCAGTCGATGCGTTTCTTTTCCCCCACCCATGCAACCGGGTGTTTTTGTAATGGAGGAAATTCTCCTAAAAAATCCTTCAGCATTCGGTGTATCTTGGGACGAAAGGTGTACGCCCCAAATTCCTGCTTGGGAGAGGCAATCCAGCATGGCACAATGTTACGGCTGTCCACTTCATAAAAATAGGAGTCAATTTCTTTTGTAATATGTTCCTTCCATGTTCTTTTAATTCTCAGGGGATCGAAATCAGTAACCAGGGTGCCAACCCTGTGTGTTCGGAGGAATCGGGGTATTTCCTTGTCCGGAGCACCGGCGAGAAGAAAAAAGGGGATATTTTTTTCTGAAAGGCCTTCCTCTACTGTCTTTAATCCTGTAAGCATGAAATCATAGTGTCTAACGGTTGCATTGAGGAATTGAGGTACCAGGCAGAAAACAACTGCAAGAGGCGCCTGCTGTTTCATGGCTATATCCTGGGCAAAAAGGAGCGCCCAGTTATCACGAGCACGTTGGTCGCGGCTCATCCAGTATGCTACAGGATCCTTGCTTTCCTTGCTTTCTTTAATTAATCGAACTCTGGTATTATTCATTATTATCCCTGTCATGATTTAGCCTACCATCCCTTCGCTGACTTTGCTATAATTAACACAACTAATGTAATCGAGGTGTAATCTATGAAACTGAGTGAATATTTTGAAAAAAAAATGGGAACAAGTGTCCTGGCAACGTCAGACGATAGGGGTATCGTCAATGTAGCCATCTACTCCCGCCCCCACTTTATTGAAGAGGAGACCATTGCCTTCATTATGGCAGATCGACTGACCCACAATAATCTCCAGTCCAACCCCCATGCGGCATACCTCTTTTTGGAATCAGGCGATAAATATATCGGCAAAAGGCTCTATCTTACCAAAATAAAAGAGGAAAAGGATAGCCCGCTGATTGCAACGCTGAGACGGAGAAAGACCACCGCCTTGAAAAAAGTGTATGAGGCCGAAACTAAACACCTCGTCTATTTCCGTATTGATAAGGTATTGCCATTGATTGGAGACAAGGAATGACGAACCATTATAAAACGCGCCCCAGTGCGCGGGCATTTCTTACTAACCTCCAGGTTCCTATGCCGCTCTGGAAAAAGATATGGCTCCTGTGCAGAAACAATGCAAAGAAGATACTCACCATGCGAAACTGTTGCGGCAATCACGGTCAGCCTGGTTGCTGACAGGTTGACGAAGATGCCACCGGTCGGTGACATGTGAGGTAAGGCATGAAAGGAACCCTCATTCTTGTTTTTTCCCCTTGAGGGAGTAGGCAGCATGAACGCACTGCGTGCACAGCGATGACAATAGAGAGATTTTTCTATAATAAAAAAAACGGAACTATCGCCTTAAATATGGTATTACTCCGGCACGTGAATAGTAAGGCGTCCCGCCCAAAGGCTGGGGCTTCATGTGCTCCTGAAGGGTAATATCCTTCCGATTCCCTTGATGAGTATTAGGACACTGTCTCCGTATCGGGCGAAACAAAGCCGGTTTTTATATACGCACGCACACTGAAGGAGAAAGGAAATCACTTCTATGTCCCAGGCCCGTTCATCGAAATCCTCAGATTTCATACGAGACATCGTAAACGAAGACATGAAAACCGGAAAGCACCAGGGGCGCGTGGCCACAAGGTTCCCGCCCGAACCGAATGGGTACCCCCATATCGGACACGCAAAGTCAATCTGCCTTAATTTCGGCATTTCTCTCCAGTACGGAGGCACATGTAATTTGCGCATGGACGATACAGATCCTGCAGGAGAAAGCATGGAGTATGTGGAGTCCCTCATAAGAGATGTAAAGTGGCTGGGGTTTGACTGGGGGGATCGTTTGTATTACGCCTCAGACTATTATGAAAAGCTGTACCAGTATGCCGTGACGCTGATCAAGAGGGGAAAGGCCTACGTATGCAGCCTGAGCGCAGATGAAATTCGTGAGTATCGTGGTACCTTTACAGAGCCTGGAAAGGAAAGCCCCTTTCGCGATAGGTCAGTGGAAGAAAGCCTGGATTTGTTCACACGCATGCGTGCCGGTGAGTTTGAGGATGGAACCCACGTCCTTCGTGCCAGGATAGACATGGCTTCTCCAAATATAACCATGCGTGATCCCGTTATGTACCGTATTAAAAAAGAAACGCACTACCGTACGGGTGACACATGGTGCATTTATCCCATGTATGATTTTGCTCATTGCCTCTCTGACTCCATCGAGGGGATTACTCATTCGATTTGTACCCTGGAGTTTGAAAACAACCGTCCTCTCTACGACTGGTTTCTGGATCAGTTGCAGGTTGATCATCATCCTCAGCAAATCGAGTTTGCCCGTCTCAACCTCAGCTACACCGTAATGAGCAAACGCAAGCTTATTGAACTGGTAGAAAAAGGGATTGCTCGCGGGTGGGATGATCCTCAAATGCCCACTATTTCGGGAATGAGGAGACGGGGTTATACCCCTGAAGCAATCCGTGATTTCTGTGAACGCATCGGTGTCGCAAAGAATGACAGCCTTGTAGAAATGGCCTTCCTTGAGAACTGCGTAAGGGAAGACCTGAATGAAGAGTCTCCCCGTGTTATGGCTGTGCTGAGGCCGCTGCGTGTAGTTATCGACAACTACCCGGAAGGCCGAGTCGAGGAGTTCGATTGCCCCTATCATCCTCAGAAACCTGAAATGGGTTCCCGGAAGGTCCCCTTCTCCCGTGAACTTTACATCGAACAGGAAGACTTCATGGAAAATCCTCCCAAGAAGTACTACCGTCTTGCTCCAGGCAGAGAGGTACGTCTCCGCTATGGATACTTTGTAAAATGCGTGAATGTGGTGAAAGATCCTAACACCGGCGAAGTGATCGAAATACACTGCACCTTTGACCCCGAAACGAAAAGCGGTTTTGCCCCTGACGGGAGAAAGGTCGATGCAACTATCCACTGGGTATCGGCGGCTCATTCGCTGCCTGCTGAAGTACGCCTCTATGACCGCCTTTTCCGTGTTGCCAATCCCTTGAGGGAAGGAACGGATTTCATTGAATTCCTTAATCCGAAATCTGTGGAAATTCTCATGAATTGCAGGATAGAACCAAGCATGAAAGAAACCGTCCCCGGAGATAAATACCAGTTTGAGAGGCTCGGCTATTTCTGCACAGATCCCGATTCATCAGCCAACATCATCGTATTCAACCGTACCGTCACATTGCGTGACACCTGGGCAAAAATCGTAGAAAAGAAAAAAGCGTAGACGTTTTAAAAAAGAAATGGGTCTGACTCGGTTAAGTCAAACCCATTTCTTTGTATTGGCTGGGGGAAGAGGAGTCGAACCTCTATTCACGGAGTCAGAGTCCGGTGTCCTACCATTGAACGATCCCCCACTAGTTCAGGCCGCACATGACATTCCGAAAAGCGAAGTGACAAGGAATCTCCCAAATCCCTTTTTCCGGTCTATGCGAGGACCTTCCCCTGGCAGTGCCTTTACTGCAGGCACGATATTTTATTAAATGGTCGGGGCGAGAGGATTTGAACCTCCGACCCTCTGAACCCCATTCAGATACGCTACCAAGCTGCGCCACGCCCCGACTATTTTTCGATATGAGGGATGGATAATTACCATCATGCTATAGCTCTGTCAAGAATAATGAATATCTACCGATATATTAATACATGAATAAAATCCTTGAATTCAAAATCAACATACTGTAGGATACATCAAATATCTAAGTGTTTAAGTTCCAAACATAATTCACGAGCAGATCGTCATGTGGCATGTAATTATAGCTCCTCTTATCATGATATTAGTCTTCACCTTCCCAGCGTCGGCAGACATTTATAAGTATGTTGATGCGGAAGGTGTTATCCATCTCACAAATGTTCCTACCCAGTCTGGCGTTAAATATACGCTCATCATGAGGGAAAAGCGTGTTCTTTTGGACAGAAAACTGGGAGAAAATATATCACAGTACGATGAGCTGATA
Source organism: Syntrophaceae bacterium (assembly GCA_017885225.1). Classification (GTDB taxonomy): domain Bacteria; phylum Desulfobacterota; class Syntrophia; order Syntrophales; family UBA2185; genus UBA2185. Next base: position 43,077 of record JAFNGM010000229.1, read on the forward strand.
ATGAAGGCGTCAGGAAAATATAACGTAGAGCCTGCCCTGGTGAAGGCAATCATTAAGGCCGAGTCCAATTTCAATCACCGCGCGGTATCCCGCAAGGGGGCAAAAGGCCTGATGCAGCTGATGCCTGCAACAGCTGCCTCTCTGCAGGTGAGGGATTCTTTCCACCCCGAGAACAATATCGAAGGGGGAGTAAAATACGTGCGATATCTTTTGAATTTCTTTAACGGGAATCTTCCCCTGGCGCTTGCTGCCTACAATGCGGGCGAAAATGCCGTACTCAGATACGGCGGCATCCCACCCTACCGTGAGACACAGACATACGTCCGCAGGGTTCTCAGTTACCTCGACAGATTCAAATAAAGACAATAGTTAACAACAATAGGCAGTATTTCTACGATATCTTACCCGCATAGAGATATTTCTTCAGATATGCAAATTTCTTCTCTTTGATTCCGCGTATTTTCATTAAATCTTCAAGTGTACGAAAGCCTCCCGACGTTTCTCTGAATTGAATGATCCGCAACGCCGTCGTTTCACCTATGCCTGGGATGAGCGTGAGATCTTCGAGTGTGGCTTTATTAATATTGATGGGGATATTCAAGGCTATCTTGCGTGCATTATTCATTTCTCCTACTTCTATTGTGCAGTCTGATTCTATATACACGGCATGGCCCCTGGAGAGTTGTGTATGGAGTGTTTTTTCATTGAACTTTTCAAGATTCCCGATGCCCGCGGCGTTCAGCAGATCGTATACCTTCGAGTTCCTGGGCAGCCAAAAGATTCCTTGTGAGCCTGCGCTCACAGCAATACCGACAACCAACTGATCACGCCCCTTATCTCTATAAGGGAGATCGCATACCTTAGACTGCAACAGGAAAGACGCATTGGAAAGAGTATACACCATGACCGCAATGACGACTGCGACAATAGCTCCATCACGTTGTCTCTTCGATATTCGCATCTTCCTTCGTACGAAAATAGACTTTATGTATCCCCCTTCGGTGGGTTGGGGAGATTTTAATTCATGCGGGTTGTTTCTTTTTTTCCAGTGCAAATGCATCATGCAGGGCTGAAACGGCCAGTTCCGTGTATTTCGCCTGTATAACGCATGAAATCTTAATTTCAGAAGTACTGATCATTAAAATATTTACCCCTTCTTTCGCCAGCGCCGAGAACATTTTTGCCGCGACCCCCGAATGGCTGACCATTCCGACTCCGATAATGGATACCTTTGCAACGTCGTCATCTATTTCTATCGTTCGTGCACCGATATTTTTTGAAACACTGTCAATGAGTTCATGCGCCTTCTTTATCTCTTTGCGTGAGACCGTAAACGTCAAATCTGTAAATCCTTCAATGCTGGCGTTTTGAATAATCATATCAACAACGATGTTATGCTCTGCGAGTGGCGTAAACAGCTGGGCGGCAATGCCGGGCCTGTCAGGAACACGGACCACGGTAATTTTCGCTTGATCACGATCGTATGTCACCCCGCATATCAGTTCTTTTTCCATTTCTTCGTCCTCCTTTGTTACCAGTGTGCCTCCGCTATCTGTAAATGATGATCTCACGTACACGGGTACTTCATATTTTTTTGCCAGTTCGACCGACCGTGGTTGCAGGACTTTTGCCCCTGTCCTTGCCATTTCCAGCATCTCATCATAGGAGATTTTGCTCAACAACCTTGCCTTGCTGCATATGTTCGGATCTGCCGTGTAGACCCCCTCCACATCCGTGTAAATATCGCATACATCAGCTTTTAGCGCCGCCGCCAATGCAACCGCGCTCGTATCTGAGCCGCCTCTTCCAAGGGTCGTAATATTGTTTTCCTTATCAACCCCCTGAAAACCCGCAACGACCACTATGGTGCCTCTTTTGAGCTCTTTGGTTATTTTCTTTGCATCAATGTGAACAATGCGCGCCTTTTTATAGGCTTTGTCCGTAAGGATTTTCACCTGAAAACCGAGGAAAGATTTAGCTTTGTATCCCATCTTGTTTAACACTATGGAAAGCAAGCTTACCGTAACCTGCTCCCCAATAGAGATGAGGGCATCATATTCCCGTTCATGGGGATCTTCCGCCGCTCTATGTGCCAACTGAATAAGCCTGTCCGTCTCCCCAGCCATAGCCGATACAACGACCACAACGTCGTTACCTTCATCCTTGGTTTTTATTACTCTCCTGGCTACATTTTCTATTTTTTGAATATCTGCAACTGATGTCCCACCGTACTTTTGCACAACAATGGTCATTCTCTAAAATCCTCCGCTTTTTAATGCATTTGAAATCTGGGCGATTCTTTCCTTTTCCCCTGATATTACTATTTCCCTTCTACTCTCATCAAGATATTTAAAGGAAATACGCA
>JAFNGM010000230.1 GCA_017885225.1 Syntrophaceae bacterium
GCATCCTCTGTCATGCCTGCACCATTGGATGTATGGCAGAGTACAAATCTCCTCCCGGTATCCGATACAGACCTATGTATGAAGTGGAAAAAGGAACTTATCCCGGCGTTTCTCGTCAGTTCGTTGCCAGACCCTGTCAGCAGTGCGACAACCCTCCCTGCGTCTCCGCCTGCCCCACAAATGGCAAGGCAACCTGGAAAAGCAACAACGGCATCGGCAACAACATTGTCATGATGAATTANNCTGCCCGGCCGGGGCGCATGTCTTCGTGGACGGCGTCCATAGTCTCAACCACGGGGCGTGCACCGCCTGCGGCAGATGCGTGGCGGCCTGTCCTTACGGCGCTCGAAATCTGGATAACGGAACCTTCTACACTTCCGAGACGCCGAGTATTCCCGACATGGAGAGAGGCCCTGCCTGGGAGTATGACAAAAAATGGATCCGGGAAGGAAAGAATCTGCCGGCGGGCACTGCCAGAAAATGTCAATTCTGCTATCTCCGTTTGAAAAACAGCATGCTTCCTGTGTGCGTGACGACGTGCATTGGACGGGCGACCTATTTCGGTGACCTGAAAGACACGGACAGCCTGATAAGCAAGGTAATGAAATCGAGTAAGGTCGTCATGCTCAAAGAAGTGAAAGAAGCGGGGGAAATTGCGGCAAAGATCGATGAAAGGGGTTCTAAAATGAGCAATCGTGAATGGACCGCCTTGACCCGGGATGCCATCAAGGCCTATCCAGGGAAGAATCCCGTCTTTGGAAATTCAAAAACCAAACCCAGGGTTTTCTATATCGTTTAGGGGGTGCGAGACCATGGAAGAGAAAAAGAGTAAGGGATTATCGAGACGAAACTTCATGAAATGTACCGCCATACTTGGGGGTGCTGTGCTCGCTTCGGAGTTTCAGTGGGCGCACGATTTGGTTCGGAGAGCGGAGGCAGGACTCCTGACCAAAGAAGAAGAATACGAGCTGATGAAAGCCGAAAACATTCTCTACACTTCCTGCCTCCAGTGCAACACAGGTTGCGGAATAAAAGTCAAATTGTTCAGAAAGAATGGCAATGCCTATGCTCTCAGAATTGACGGAAATCCTTACAACCCCTTTGTTGCCGTTCCCCATCTTCCTTTCAGAACCCCTCTCTATGACGCGGCCCCTCTTGATATGCCCATTTGCCCGAAAGGCCATGCTGGACTGCAGACCACCTATGATCCCTACAGGGTCGTAAAGGTCTTAAAAAGAGCGGGAAAACGGGGAGAAGGCAAATGGATCAATGTTTCGTTCGATCAGGCTATCGATGAAATTGTGCAGGGAGGAAATCTCTTTAGACATGTCCCAGGAGAAGAAGACAGATTCGTGACGGGACTCAAAGACATTTATGCCTTGAAAGACCCCAAGATCATGAAAGCCATAGGAGATGATGCGAAAGCTATCATAAAGAGCAAAAACAAGGAGGAAGCGGTTGTGACTTTCAAGCGCAAACATGCCGCCAACCTCCAGTATCTGATTGACCCGGACCATCCTGATGCGGGTCCGAAAAACAACCAGATGATCTACGCCTGGGGCCGGAAGAAGTCCGGGCGGTCTGAATTCGCCCTGCGCTTTTTTAGGGATTATTTTGGGACCGCAAACTATCACGGTCATACCACCGTTTGTCAGGGCTCCCTCTATTTTGCCAGTAAAGCCTGCAGCGAACAGTATGTGCACAACACTTTCTCCGGTGGCCAGAAATTTTACTGGCAGGCCGATATTGAAAATTCTGCCTACGTGCTCTTTGTCGGGAGTAATCTGCTGGATGCAAATTACGGACCACCCAACAGAGGCGCAAGGCTAATGCCGAACATCACGTCTGGCAAAATTAAGATCGTTGTCGCCGATCCACGATACAGCAAACTCGCTTCCAGAGCGCACAAATACCTTCCTGTGAAACCGGGAACAGATGGAGCCCTCTTTTCAGCCATCATTCAATGGATGCTGAAGAATAAACGCTATGACGCTAAATTTCTGGCAAATGCAAACAAAGCCGCTGCGAAAAAGAACGGGGAGCCGACACTTACCAATGCTTCGTGGCTTGTGAAAATCGGCGCCGACGGCAAGGCGGGAAAGTTTCTGCGTGCCCATGAAATCGGCATCGCCAGTGTGGAAAAGAGAAAGGATAAGTCAGGCAAAGAGTTTGATTTCGAATACCTGGTAGCCATGAAAGAAGGGAAACCCGTCGCTGTAGATCCCAATGACGAAAAGGATGTCGTTTTCAGCGATCTGTTCGTCAATACGGAAATCAATGGCATCAAAGTGAAAAGCCCTCTTCAATTAATCTTCGAGGAAGTGAACCGGAAGACTCCAGATCAATGGGCGAAGATCTGCGGCATCCCGAAAAAGGATATTGAAGAAGTTGCCAAAGATCTAACCAGCTACGGCAAAAAAGCCTGCGTGGATGTTCACCGGGGCGTCTCCCAGCACACAAACGGGTTCTATAATGTTTTCCTGGCCTGGACGATCAATCTTCTGCTGGGCAACTACGACTGGAAAGGAGGCATGATCGCGGCTTCAACCTTCAGCCAGTCAGGCTCCAAAGAAAGTCAGCCCTATAACTTGAGCAAAATGAACCCCGGTATGGTGGGCAATTTCGGTATCAGCATCATTCGGCACGATATCAAGTATGAAGATACGACTTTTTTCAATGGTTATCCAGCAAAACGAAATTGGTGGCCCTTGGCAAGCGACATCTACCAGGAAATCATCCCGTCCATGGGGGATCAGTATCCCTATGCGGCCAAAGCCCTTTTCTTGTATCACGGGGCTCCTAATTTCTCCCTGCCGGCGGGACAGACGAACACCGAAGTCCTGTTGGACCTGAAAAAAGTCCCCCTCTATTTTTGCACGGACGTGTTGGTTGGTGTGACATCGCTTTACGCAGACTATATTTTCCCGGAGCTGAACTATCTGGAGAAATGGGAATTTCAGGGCAGCCATCCCAACATGCCGACGAAGGTTCAACCCATTCGACAACCAGTTATTGCTCCGATGTCGGAGACCGTCAAGGTCTTTGGAGAAGAGACGCCCTGTTCGATTGAAGCCGTCCTGATGGCGCTGGCAGAAAGATTGGGCATGAAGGGTTACGGCAAAGACGGCTTCGGCCCGGGACAGGACTTCATCCGGCCTGACGACCTTTACATTCGAATGGTGGCCAACATCGCCACGGATGACGGCGCCACCGTCCACGATGCAGACGACAAAGAACTCAAGTTGTTTATGGATTCAAGAGCACATCTGCCAAAGACGGTTTTCGATCCCGACCGCTGGGAAAGGATCTGCGGAAAGAACTGGCGGAAGGTGGTTTATATTCTGAACCGCGGTGGTCGGTTCCAAGATTACAAAGATCAATACAAAGGGGAACAGGTAGCCAACAAGTACGGAAAACTGATCAACATCTATCAAGAAAAAACAGCCCTAACGAAAAGCGCCTTCACGGGATTGCAGAACCCGGGTTATCCCCTCTATGTACCTATCGTTACCAATCTGGGAAAAACGCCTGAGAAAGCCGGTCTGACAAAGGGTTACGGCCTACGTATGATCACTCAGAAGGATGTAACCCAGACAAAATCGCGGACGATCGTCGATTACTGGCTAAACGCCATTCACCCGGAAAACAGCATCCTTGTAAATCCCCGCGACGCTGCCAAGCTGAAAATCAAAAAGGGTGACAAGGTCCGGATCTCATCGGCCACCAACCCCGACGGCGTCTGGATTATCGGGACCGGTGAAAAGAAATCTATAATTGCCAATGTTGAGTTAACACAATCCATTCAGCCTGGTGTCGTTACCTTTGTCCATGGATACGGCCATTGGGCAACAGGCGCCACCGATATCGTGATTGACGGCAAACGGATTAAGGGTGACAGGCGAAGAGGCGCTGGATTCAATGCCAACGCCGCCATGTGGACCGATCCGGATCTAAAAAATACCTGTGTCATGGATCCTGTGGGAGGGAGTGCTTCCTTCTATGACACCATGGTCCGGTTGACGAAAGTCGTCTGAATTTAACAATAACTGAACTACAAAGAATAATAAATTATCGGGTGGGTCCAGTGGGTATGGACTCACCCGATTTTTTGTGAAGTCATCAAATTTGATTTGATGTGTCCGGGATGTTATGTTAAAAATAACATAAAGCTTGAACAGGAGATGTCTCTTGCGAATGACGTCCCGGTTTATTTTTTATATTCTTTTAATTTTGTTGACGCCTCAATGGGTGGGTGCGGCAGAAAGACTTCTGGTCGGCGCAGCAGCAAATTACATTCTTCCGTTTAAGGAACTGGCTGCTGCCTTTGAAAAAAAGACCGACATCAACGTGAAATGGACATTCACCTCCTCGGGCAATTTGTATTCGCAAATAGCGGCGGGGGCGCCATATGATATTTTTCTATCAGCAGATGAACAGCGACCCGCAGATCTTTTCAGAAAAAACATTGCCGGAAAACCTTTTGTTTACGCAACGGGACGTCTTGTTCTGTGGTCTGCTCAGAAAGACGCCTGTCGATCAAAAACCTGGCAGGGCGCTCTGAAGAGCAACATGAAAAAAATCGCCATTCCCAATCCGGAAGTCTCGCCTTACGGCGCCGAAGCTTATAGCGTCATAAAAGGCACCGGTCTCTGGGAACTGGTCAAACCACAACTTGTCTTTGCCCAGGATACATCGCAGGCATTCCAATATGCGGTGACAGGCGGTGCAGCCATAGCTTTTACTTCTCGTTCCTTCACGTTATCGGAACAAGGAAAGAAGGGGTGCTATTACATGATCGAGGAGGCACAGCTGGTGCGTCAGGCCGCCTGCATTCTCAAAAAAGCCCGGAACAGGAATGCGGCAGAGGTCTTTTCGGCCTTTCTTCTGTCACCGGAAGCCGTTGCAATTAGGATGAGATATGGATATGAATAGCCTCATTCTCTCCCCACTCTACCTTTCCCTGCAACTAGCGTTGGTCACAACGACCACCCTGATCCTGCTGACGGCTCCCCTTGCCTATCTTCTGGTTCATGCCCGCTTCCCGGGAAAATCTTTCTTTGAAGCACTTCTGAATCTGCCTCTGGCCCTGCCGCCGACAGTGATCGGTTTTTATCTCCTCATTTTAATGGGGCCGGAAGGTGCGGCCGGACGGACTTGGGAAGCCGTCACAGGTTCTCCTCTGCTTTTTACGTTTACCGGGATAACCTTGGCATCCATGGTTTACAGTCTTCCCTTTGCCTTACAGCCCATGAAGGCTGCCTTTGAAAAGATCGACCGCCGTCTGCTGGAAAGTGCCTATGTCCTCGGACTTACTCCAATGAGCGCTTTCGTGAAAGTGGTACTTCCCAACAGCCTCCATGGCCTCGCCGCTTCAGCTATTCTTGTTTTTCTTCACACCTTGGGTGCTTTTGGCGTCCTGCTCATAGTCGGCGGAAGCATCCCCGGCGAAACCAGGGTCTTTTCGATTGCGATCTATGAGGCAGTCCAGTCCATGAATTATCGGGAAGCGGGGATTTTGTCGTTCATCCTGCTACCCGTTGGTTTTTTATTTCTCCTTTTAGTGAATCGGCTGATCAGGAGATAAAGGTCATGGGATTTTCTTTCAATATTCAGAAGCCATTGATTTCGTTCAATCTGGACGTATCTTTTACCTGTGAAAACAGTAGACTGCTGGTTCTGATCGGACCGTCAGGCGCCGGCAAGACGATGCTGATGCGACTCATTGCTGGATTGGAACGTCCAAAGACGGGAAGGATTGTCTATGAAAATCAGATCTGGGTTGATATGGATAGATGCGTTTTTCTGCCTCCACAATCACGGTGCGTCGGCTATGTTTTTCAGGATTATCCGCTTTTCCCTCACTTGAATATCCAGCGCAATGTGGCCTTTGCCGCCGGCAGCGGCACGGATGTTGATCATTTAATGAAGGATTTCGACATCTGGCATCTTCGTCACCGGAAACCTCAGGAAATATCCGGGGGAGAACGTCAACGCTGCGCTCTCTGTCAGACGTTGGCCAGAAAGCCTCAGATGCTGCTCTTGGATGAACCCTTTTCAGCGCTGGATGTCATCACACGACGTACCCTGCGAAGTCAGGTCATTGGACTGAGGTCAAAACTCGATATTCCCATGATCTATGTCACGCATGACATCAATGAGGCCCTCGCCATAGCGGACGATATTCTTCCCATCGTGGCAGGAAAGGTGGATCGTGACTGGATACAACAACCAGTGGAACATGATGAACGGGGCAATGTGATCCCTATGAAGGCAGCCAGAAGACCGCGCCTGAGTCTTGCATATTGACCAGTCATCTGATAGGCCTGCATTAAAGACACCAATCATGACGAGTGAAGCGAAGTAATCTTATCCGCCATCGACATTTCCATGAAATCGTCTCGCAGATTACGGTAACGATCTGAATTACGGCACAAAGATTTCGACAAGTGAGAGAGGAAAAGAGTTTTTTATGATCAAAATCGGCACATATTCCTACGAAGAATATATCCACCTGATTGAATCATTTCATGGAAATCTGGCGCCCGGACTGGTGATAGGCGGTTTTATGGTGGATCTGGCTATGAAAAATCTTCCGCCGGGAGACTTTTTCGACGCTGTCTGCGAGACCGCTGTTTGTTTGCCTGACTCGATTCAACTCCTCACCCCCTGTACTGTTGGCAACGGCTGGCTCAAAGTCCTTGAATTCGGGCGCTTCGCCCTGACCCTCTATGAGAAATACAGCGGTGATGGGGTACGGGTATATCTTGATGTGAAAAAAATGAATGACTGGCCCGAAATCAAAGAGTGGTTTCTCAAGCTAAAACCGAAACGGGAACAGAACCTCCAGTTGATCCTGAATCAGATCAAGGAAGCCGGACCGGGTCTGTTGAGCCTTCAGAAAGTTCGCGTCGAACCGGAACGCCTGCGGCGGCCCAAACTTGGAGCAGTCGCTATCTGTCCGGTTTGTCAAGAGGCTTACCCGATAAGAGACGGAAACGCATGCCGTCCATGCCAAGGCGAATCTCCATATCTTTAGACTTGATCTATTTTAGGACGGCCTAACTTTCATAAAAGAAAACGTTCACTTCTCTACCTGCCGCTATTTCCCTTCCATATGGTGTTACGTTCCAATTAAGCTCTTGTATACAACATTTTAATCTGCATCCACTCAATTTCTCTATCGGCAACCTACTTCCCCTTAATCTATCAGCCTTAAACTCACCTTTATTCGTAATTTAATAAAGTACAATCCCTCACCATGTATTTTTGTACAACATTTTTCTTGACAATAATAAAATCAATCACCATATTGCCTAATAGCAATATGGAGGGAATACGTTATGAATGAGTTTATTAAGGTCATGAAGGCCCTGTCGGACCCCAACCGGGTAAAAATCATCAAGATTCTGCAAAAACGGGTCATGTGTGTCTGCGAGATTCAGGCGGCTATAGGTATAGCCCAACCGACTATATCCAAGCATCTGAAGGTATTGGAGGAAGCGGGCCTCGTGAGCCACCGCAAAGACGGTTTGTGGGTCAACTATTCCATTACCGACGGCGCACGGAGCCCCTATGTGGCAAGTCTCATGGGACACATGCGCCACTGGCTCTCTGAAGATACGGAGATCAAGAGGCTTCTCGACCGTCTTAATGAGATTCAGCGGGAAGACATCTGCAAAAAAGGATAGTCTGACTAATATATTACTATCAATCAATATGGTGGATTAACATATTATGAAAGAATGGACAAAATTTGCACTTATTGTTGCGGTGTTCATAGCCGCTTATTACACCCCGTGGGATCACCCCATCATTCGTCAATCCGGACTGGAGGCCTTCATGATGCTTCAGGAGTACGCCCGGGAGCACGTCCTCACATGTCTTATCCCAGCCTTTTTTATCGCCGGGGCTATCGCCGTCTTCGTCTCCCAGGCGTCGGTACTGAAATATTTCGGAGCCGCAGCCAATAAGATCCTTTCGTACTCCGTCGCCTCCGTATCGGGGACGGTATTAGCTGTATGCTCGTGTACCGTTCTGCCTTTATTTGCGGGGATCTACATGCGCGGGGCGGGCATAGGCCCGGCCACAGCCTTTCTCTACTCCGGGCCTGCCATCAACGTCCTGGCCATCGTCCTCACGGCAAAGGTTCTCGGCTGGAAACTGGGACTGGCACGGGCAGTCGGCGCCGTAGCCTTTTCCATCATCGCCGGGCTTCTCATGGCCTTTATCTACCGGAAGGATGACGCCAGCCGCACAGAGGGGGCCATCTACATGCCGGACGAAGACGATAAGACCCGCACCCTCTGGCAGGATTCCCTTTATATGCTCACGATGGTCCTGATTCTCGTCTTTGCCGCCTGGGCAAAACCGGCGCCGGGAGAAGGGGGCCTCTGGGCGGCCATCTTTGCCGCAAAATGTTACCTGACTGCTGCCTTGCTCATTACCTTGGCCGTCATGCTCATGACCTGGTTCACGAAAGAGGAACTTGTCAACTGGTGCGATGCCACATGGGGTTTTATGAAGCAGATATTCCCGCTGCTTTTCGCCGGCGTCCTCGTGGCGGGCTTTCTCCTGGGACGGCCGGGATATGAGGCGCTCATTCCTGAACGATTCATCGTCGCCCTCGTCGGCGGCAATTCCCTCTGGGCGAATCTCTTCGCTTCCGTCTCCGGCGCCCTGATGTATTTCGCCACCCTGACGGAGGTTCCCATTCTCCAGGGGCTTATTGGTTCCGGGATGGGTCAGGGTCCCGCTCTGGCATTGCTTCTTGCCGGCCCTGCCCTGTCGCTTCCCAGCATGATTACTCTCGCCGGAATCATGGGGGTCAGGAAAACCGCCGTTTACTGTGTCATCGTGGTCGTTCTGTCCACCGTGACCGGCATGGGCTATGGCTGGATAGTCGATTAATAGTAAGAAAATGTTATCAATCATAAAACAGGAGGACATTGCAATGGAAATCAAGGTATTGGGCCCCGGATGCGCCCGGTGCGAACAGGTGGAGAAGCTCATCAGAGAAGCGCTGACCGAAACCGGCGTGGAAGCAACCGTTGATAAGGTGAAGGACTTTAAGCAGATCGCTTCTTACGGCGTCTTCGGCACACCGGCGGTAGTTATCGACGGGAAAGTCAAGTGCGTAGGGAAGATCCCCAAAAAAGAAGACATCAAAACCTGGATCGGAAAATAAGGAAAGGGAGGGTTATATGTCGGACGGTATCATAAAGCAGTTGTCGTTTCTGGATCGCTTTTTAACGTTGTGGATATT
>JAFNGM010000231.1 GCA_017885225.1 Syntrophaceae bacterium
TTTGTCCTCCTTCTTCTCGATTACTGGCCCCTCAAGCGCTTGCACTATGGCAACGGAGGTCCGGAAAATCCTGCAGAGACTCTTCCCCCCTCAGCTTCTGTAAAACAAAAACGGAAATCTAAGAAGCAGGATGCTGGGAAAGAGAAGGCACAGGCGAAAAAGCCGGTGGATTCTCCTTTCCAATGGACTCTGATTCGTGCCCTCGTCTGGGAAAAGACACCCTTCTTTGTTCTTTCGATGGCATCAAGTGTTATTACTTACATGGCTCAGCAAAAAGCCGGGGCCGTGAGTTCTCTCCAGAGCATCCCTTTTTTCGCCAGAATGGGGAATGCTCTTGTATCCTACTGTGGTTATATGGGGAAGATGATCTGGCCGGAGAAACTTGCCATTGTCTATTCCCACCCCGGCGTGATGCCGCCCTGGCAGATCCTGGGGGCGATCTTTTTTTTAGCACTCTCAACTTTCCTGATTCTCCGNNTGGCGGACCGTTATACCTATGTGCCTCTCATTGGTCTGTTCATCATGATTGCCTGGGGTGTGCCGGATCTTCTCAAAAGATGGCGTTATAAAAAGACGGCACTGGCTGTATTATCGGTGCTCATTCTTTCAATGTTTACAATAGGTACCTGGAAGCACATCCATCACTGGAAAAACAGTTTTACCCTATTCGGGCGGACCCTTGAGGTGACATCTGATAATTACGTAATACATAACGAGCTTGGAAATACTTTGAAAGCGCAGGGAAAGCTGGAAGATGCCATCTCTCACTACACCAAGGCCCTGCGCGTTAACCCGAACTACGCGTATGCGCATAACAACCTCGGGACGGCATTGCAGGAACAGGGGCGTCTTGCGGACGCTACCTCACATTATTCCGAAGCACTGCGTATTAACAAAAGCTTCGCCTATGCTCATAATAATATGGGGACTGTTTTACAAGAACAAGGGAAATTGCAGGAGGCTGCTCACCATTACATTGAGGCCATTCGATTAAGGCCTGATTACGAAAAGGCATATATCAACCTTGGAGAAACATTTGCCGCCCAGAGTAAATACCATGAAGCGATGGATTCTTATTCAAAGGCCCTCCGGATCAACCCCAATTTGATAAAGATACATTACAACATGGGCACGATACTGTTATCTCAGGGGAAGGCGGATGAGGCCATTCTCCACTTTCGGGAGGCAATTCGCATTAAACCAGACTATGTGAAAGCACACAGCAATTTGGGAAGCGCCCTCTTACTGAGTGGAAGAAAGGAGGAAGCCATCGCGCACTTCCGGGAGGCGCTGCGTTATGAACCGGACCACAAAATTGTAGAGGAAAACCTGAAAAGGGCACTGAATCCACAGAAAAAAACAGAATGAATTTTTTCTTCCTGCACGGGTCCGTGACTGTAGAGGTACAGGCACGAGTAGTGTAAAAGAAAATAGCGCTTTATTATCGAAAGCTTTTTTTGATATACAATAATAGGTCGTTTTATCTGAACCAAAGCATTCAATTTAAATAGATCGAGATCAGTTCCCATGTTCAAGAACAAAAAAGTGATTGTCGTGATGCCAGCATACAACGCGGTAAAAACGCTTCAGAAAACCTATGGCGAAGTGATGGAGCAAGGCATCGTAGATCTTATCATCGTGGTGGATGATGCAAGCCAGGATGAAACCGTTACATTGGCTAAAACCTTGCCCAACACAAAGGTCTTTGTTCATCCTTCGAACCGCGGATACGGAGCAAATCAAAAAACCTGCTATACCCTGGCGCTGGAAGAGGGAGGAGACATCATTGTTATGGTGCATCCCGACTATCAATACACACCGAAACTCATTCCGGCCATGGCATCCATGATAGGGAATAACCTTTACCATTGCGTGCTCGGCTCAAGAATCCTCGGCGGATATGCCTTGAAAGGGGGGATGCCCCTGTGGAAATATGTGGCCAATCGATTCCTAACCTTTGTGGGGAATCTATTGATGGGTGCGAAGCTTTCCGAGTATCATACGGGATTCCGCGCCTATTCGCGGGAGCTTCTGGAAAAGCTGCCTTTTCATTTAAATTCTGATGATTTCGTTTTTGATAATCAGATCCTGGCCCAGATTTTATGGTGTGGTTACACCGTTGCCGAGATCAGTTGCCCGACAGTGTACGCCGCCGACTCTTCATCAATAAATTTCAGACGGAGCGTGAAATACGGCATCGGCTGCATTGCAACGTCCCTAATCTTTTTTCTTGCGAAAAGAAATCTTGTCAAATCGAGGCTGCTCGTACACAATGCGTAAAGCTTTTAATGTCCCCCCCGCACTTCCCGTATGCCTTTTTCTCGTCGTCACAACCCTTGCCGTCTTCTGGCAGGTGAAGGATCATGAGTTTATCAATTTTGATGATACAGAGTATGTGACAGAGAATGTTCATGTAAGAGGCGGAATAACCTTGAAGGGAGTCACCTGGGCGTTCACCACATTCCATGCGGGCAACTGGCATCCTTTGACCTGGCTTTCCCACATGCTGGATGTGCAGCTCTTTGGATTGAAGGCCGGGTGGCATCACCTGATGAACCTCCTTTTCCACATTGCGAACACCCTCTTGCTCTTTCTGGTGCTTCATCGCATGACGAAGGCTCTCTGGCAGAGCGCGTTTGTGGCGGCCCTCTTCGCCCTCCATCCGCTCCACGTGGAGTCCGTTGCCTGGGTGGCTGAGAGGAAGGATGTGCTCTCCACTTTTTTCTGGATGCTCACGATGGGGGCCTATGTGTTCTATGTGGAGAAGCCGGAGACCAGGAGATACGTCCTTGCCCTTTTCTTCTTTGCCCTGGGTCTCATGGCCAATGCTCGTGACGCTTCCTTTTGT
>JAFNGM010000232.1 GCA_017885225.1 Syntrophaceae bacterium
TGGATAAACCGTTCCTTGTGCCCATTGGAGATGTGTTTTCCATATCAGGCCGGGGAACAGTGGTAACAGGAAGAATGGAAAGAGGCATTGTCAGGACGGGAGACGAGGTGGAAATAGTCGGTTTCAGACCGACGTTTAAGACAGTGTGCACGGGAGTTGAGATGTTCCGCAAGACCCTCGACGAAGGTCGGGCAGGCGACGACGTCGGTGTTCTCTTGAGGGGTACCAAGCGTGAAGAGGTGGAAAGAGGTCAGGTTGTAGCAAAACCGGGATCAATAACCCCCCATTTAAAATTTAAAGCAGCGGTGTACATCCTGACAAAAGAGGAAGGCGGGAGGCATACGCCATTCTTTAATGGTTATCGTCCCCAGTTCTATTTCAGGACTACTGACGTTACGGGAATCTGTGAGCTGCCGGAAGGTATCGAAATGGTGATGCCTGGTGATAACGTGGAAATGGAAGTAAATTTAATTACACCGATTGCCATGGAAGAGCAGCTCAGATTCGCCATCAGAGAAGGCGGCAGGACTGTAGGAGCCGGGGTGGTAAGTAAAATAATTGAATAGGAAGTATAACTAAAAAATATATGAAAGACCAAAAAATAAGAATCCGCCTTAAGGCATATGATTACAAACTCCTCGATCGGTCTGCGGAGGATATTGTTGAGACAGCAAAAAGGACCGGTGCCCGTGTTGCCGGTCCCATACCGCTGCCTACGGAAATCAACAAATTTTGTGTTAATAGATCTCCTCACGTGGACAAGAAATCAAGGGAGCAGTTTGAAATCAGGACGCATAAAAGACTTATTGATATAATTGAACCGACGCAATCGACGGTAGATGCCCTTATGAAGCTTGACCTGTCTGCCGGAGTGGATGTTGAGATAAAAACATAGATTACTGCGTAAAGGCAGACTCACTATTCACATTCCTTTGCCTCATGTAACATGTAAGAATGCCATTTATTTAATACGGGTGCTCTTGTAAAAATAATGAACTGAGTTAAATATGGACAGCTTCATAAAAAGTTCCACAGGCAATGCTCGCAAAGCCTGAGGAATGAGAAGTACATAGAAGTACGCTGTAGAGACTGCCCCTGCAAAGGAAGAAGCCTTTTTACGAAGCCGTCAAATACTGTGGGAAGAACATGAAGAAATTAATTATCGGCAAAAAATTAGGGATGACACAAATTTTCTCAGAAGAAGGCGAAGCTGTTCCGGTAACGGTCATCGAAGCGGAACCGTCCGTCATTATACAGAAAAAAACCCAGAAGACCGACGGGTATGATGCCCTGCAGTTGGGGTATGGCCGTATTCGTCAGAAAAATGTGTCAAAGGCCCTGCAGGGCCATTTCGGGAAGGCGAATAAAGGATTTTTTCGCGTTCTCCGGGAGTTCAGCGCTGTTCCCGACGACTATGAATTAGGGCAGGAACTGAAGGTCGACATATTTCAGGCAGGCGATTACGTGGATGTGCTGGGAACGACGAAAGGTAAGGGTTTTGCCGGAGGAGTAAAAAGACATGGTTTCAGGGGGGGGCGGGCAACGCATGGATCGATGTTTCACAGGGCTCCCGGATCTATCGGGGCAAGTGCGGAGCCATCCCGTGTTTTTAAGGGTAAAAGACTTCCGGGACATATGGGAGATGTAAGAAAAACTATACAGAATATTTTAGTTATGGGCGTAAGGCCGGAGAGGAATCTGATTCTGGTGAAAGGATCGATTCCTGGTTGTAAAAATAGTTATGTCGTTATACGACAAGCTATCAAAATGGGTGGATAAACAGGATCTGGAGTGAATAAAATGCCGGTTGCCGGGGTATATGATATCGAGAATAACAAGGTATCAGAGATCGAATTGAGCGAAGCGGTATTTGGCGCAGAAGTGAATGAAGCAGTGCTGTATGATGTGGTGAGAATGCAGATGGCTTCTAAAAGGCTGGGAACTGCGTCAACGAAAACAAGACACGAAATTAGAGGTGGCGGGAAGAAACCCTGGCGTCAGAAAGGTACAGGCAGGGCAAGAGTCGGCACAATAAGATCCCCCTTATGGAGGGGTGGTGGCATTGTATTCGGACCTTTACCGAGGAGTTATGCGTACAAAGTTCCGAAGAAGGTAAAAAAACTGGCCTTGGTGTCGGCTCTCAGCATGAAGGTCAAGGAAGGGCGGCTGCTGATCTTGAAGGATTTTCCCATGGATGAGATCAAGACGAAGAAGTTCAAAGAAATTATTGATCGCTTCGGTTTGAAAAAAGTTCTGCTTGTGGTGGACAAGACAGATCCTGTGTTGGAAAAATCATCAAGAAATGTGCAGGGAATCAAGGTGATACGATCAGAGGGAATTAATGTCTACGACCTTCTGAACTATGATCATGTGGTTCTCTTTGAACCATCGGTAAAGACTATTGAAGGGGCGTTATTGTCATAATGGATATGTATCACATTGTTCGAAGGGCACTGATTACTGAAAAGAGCACCGTTGCGAAAGACGAAAACAAGTACGTCTTTGAAGTGGATCGTAGGGCAAACAAAATAGAAGTTGCCAAGGCAGTGGAAAAGCTCTTTAAAGTAAAAGTTTTAAATGTTCATGTCATGAATGTGACGGGAAAGAAAAAGAGGATCGGGAGGATTCTCGGTGAGAAGCGATCCTGGAAAAAGGCGGTTGTTACTCTTGCCCCCGGCAGCCGCATTGAAATCTATGAAGGGGTTTAATAAGGAAAAGGGATGAGTTCGGATGGCTATAAGAAAATATAAACCCACATCACCGGGCAGAAGGTTTCAAACGAGTTCTGATTTTAAGGAAATTACGCGAACTGAACCGGAAAAAAATTTACTCCTGCCTCTGAAGAAATCAGGGGGACGGAATTGTTATGGCAGGATGACCAGCAGGCACATCGGGGGTGGTCACAAGAGGCGATACAGAATAGTTGATTTCAGACGTGACAAATGTGAAATTCCCGCCAAAGTGGCGGCAGTTGAGTACGATCCCAATCGGAGTTCGCGAATTGCGCTGTTGCACTATCTCGATGGCGAGAAACGGTATATCATTGCCCCTGTGAAGCTGGAGGTAGGGGATACTATCATTAGTTCCGACAGGGCGGATATTAAACCCGGAAATACGATACCTCTAAAAAACATTCCTCTCGGTTCCCTTATTCATAATGTGGAGCTCAAGATCGGTCGTGGAGGACAGTTAATCCGTTCCGCGGGTACGTATGGGCAGCTTATGGCCAAAGAGGAGGGCTATGCCCAAGTGAGACTCCCTTCCGGGGAAGTGAGAAAAATATTGCTTGAGTGTAAGGCAACCATCGGACAGGTGGGCAATATTGAGCATGAGAATATAAGCGTGGGGAAAGCCGGCAGAACGAGGTGGATGGGCAGGCGTCCCAAAGTGCGGGGCGTGGCGATGAATCCCGTCGATCACCCTATGGGAGGGGGTGAAGGGAAATCATCCGGGGGGAGACATCCCTGCACGCCGTGGGGTGTTCCCACAAAAGGTCATAAGACACGTACAAACAAGAAGACTGATAAATACATTGTGAAGAGAAGAGGTTAAAAGGTGGCGCGTTCAATTAAAAAGGGGGCATACATCAACGAGAAGCTTCTCGATAAGGTTAGAAAAGCTGAAGAATCGGGGAGTAAAAGTGTTTTAAAAACCTGGTCTCGCCGTTCAACGGTCACTCCTGAATTAATAGGGCACACCTTTGCGGTGCATAACGGGAAGAAGTTTATTCCGGTCTTTGTTACGGAAAACATGGTGGGACACAAGCTGGGCGAATTTGCACCAACACGCACGTTTTTCAGCCATGCCGGTGACAGAAAGACGAAAGTGCGAAGATAAAAAAGCGCTCACGTATATCGGCGATCTGGAGTTAAGTGTTATGGAAGCAAAAGCAGTTGCTAAATATATAAGGGTTTCTCCTCAGAAGGCACGGCTGGTGGTGGATCTGGTCAGGGGAAAGAGCATTGAAGAGGCAAAGAAAATACTTCAATTTACGAGGAAATATTCTGCAGGTATTGTCAATAAGGCGTTGAAATCCGCTATTGCGAACGCAAAGCAGAATCCGAATATAGATGAGAGTATTCTTTATGTGAAGGAAATTTACGTTGATCAGGGTCCCTCGCTGAAGAGATGGAGAGCGAGAGCGCAAGGAAGGGCGGCGGCGATAAGAAAAAGGATGAGTCATATAACCATTATTTTAGACGAAGAATAGCTGATTGAGGAGGTGAGAGATTGGGGCAGAAGGTTAACCCGATCGGTTTCAGGGTAGGTGGTATAAAGACGTGGCGATCACAGTGGTTTTCGGAGAGAAATTACAGTGAGTTGATCCATGAGGATATAAAAATCAGAAAATACCTGAAGAAGAAATTGTATCATGCGGGTGTTTCGAGAGTAGAGATAGAAAGGGCTGCCAATAAGGCGAAGGTCAATATTTATGCAGCTCGTCCGGGGATCATTATCGGCAAGAAAGGTTCGGAAATCGAGAAGCTGAGAAAGGATCTTGAAAAGGTTTCGCAAAGCGAAATCATTATCAATATATTAGAAGTGCGAAAACCGGAAGTCGATGCGCAACTCGTTGCGGAGAATGTAGCCCTTCAGCTCGAGCGTCGCATTGCCTTCAGACGGGCCATGAAAAAATGTGTTACGTCTTCCCTCAAGTTCGGTGCAAAGGGAATCAGGATAAATTGTGCCGGCAGGCTGGGTGGAGCGGAGATGGCAAGGTCGGAGTGGTACCGAGAGGGAAGGGTTCCCCTCCATACGTTACGGGCCGATATTGACTGGGGTTTTGCTGAAGCGAATACGGCGTATGGAATTATCGGTGTAAAAGTGTGGATGTTCCACGGAGAAGTGCTGCCAGGTAAAAAAGGAGCTGACAAATAGGAAGAAGTAGGTCCTATATCCTGATATTAAAATTCTAAGTAAAGTCAAAGCACAAATATCCACGATTGAAACGTATCTGAAAATTTGGATTTTGAAATTGCTTAGGATTGAGAGTTTTTGCGGTGGAGTTTTGAATTATGCTGATGCCAAAAAGGGTAAAATATAGGAAATTGCAGAGAGGCCGCATGAGCGGTAAGGCCACGCGAGGTAGTTATGTAGCCTTTGGTGAGTATGGTCTTCAGGCTACTGAATGCGGCTGGATCACATCCCGGCAAATCGAAGCGGCTCGTGTTGCCATGACCCGACATGTAAAACGGGGAGGGAAAATCTGGATAAGAATTTTCCCCCATAAATCAATAACGAAGAAACCCGCAGAAACCCGTATGGGGAAAGGGAAAGGAGCACCGGAAGGATGGGTTGCCGTGGTGAAGCCGGGTGCTGTGCTCTATGAGATGGAGGGCGTGTCGGAAGATATAGCGCGAGAAGCCTTCAGACTGGCCTCATATAAACTTCCTATTGCGACTAAATTTCTATCGAGGGAGATGGTAGGGTGAAGATAAAAGAGATAAGGGATCTCGGTACTGATGAGTTAAGGCAGAAAAATAAAGAGCTTGTTGAAGAACTTTTCAAGCTGAGATTGCGGCATACATCCGGACAGTTGGAATCTCCCGCCATGATGCGCTCTGTGCGGAAGAACATAGCGCGTGTCATGACGGTAATAAAGGAAAGGGAGGTTCAATAGCCATGAAGAACCGCGGAAATAAAAGGATCATTAAAGGCGTGGTAGTCAGCAGTACCATGGACAAGACAATTGTTGTCCGCACACAGAGACTGGTAAAACATCCTGTGTTTCACAAATATATTAGAAGATATGTCAAGTATAAAGCTCATGATGAGGACAATAGCTGCAATATTGGTGATAAGGTGCTCATTGTCGAATCAAGGCCGCTAAGCAGGGAAAAACGGTGGCGAATGCGTGAAATCCTCGAAAGGGCCAAATAGCTCACAGCGAACAGGAAACGTTCTGGTCAGTAAAGATACTGAACGGTTAAGGTGATATCATGATACAGATGCAGACGGTCTTAAATGTAGCAGATAATTCAGGTGCACGGAAGGTTGCATGCATTAAAGTTCTGGGCGGGTCGAGGAGGAGGTATGCCAGCATTGGCGATATAATTGTCGTGTCTGTGAAGGAGGCCATGCCGAATTCGAAGGTCAAAAAGGGAGACGTGATGAAAGCGGTTGTCGTACGTACCGTGAAAGAAGTGAGGAGACCTGACGGATCGTATGTGAAGTTTGATGATAATTCTGCTGTTCTCATTACGAATCAATTGGAACCCATAGGAACGAGAATCTTTGGTCCCGTGGCGCGGGAGTTGCGGGCGAAACAGTTTATGAAAATCATTTCTCTGGCGCCCGAAGTCTTATAATGGGTTGGAGTGGGGTATAGGCATGCAAGGCAAGCGATTGAAAAAAGGTGATATGGTGAAAGTAATAGCCGGTAAGGAAAAAGGAAAAACCGGTAAAATTATGAAGATAATGAGCGATAAAGAACAGGTGGTAGTGGAGAAGCTGAACATCATCAAGAGGCATAAGAAACCGGATGCAAAGGGAAAGGGCGGAATCGTCGAAAAAGAAGGACCGGTAAACATTTCTAATGTGATGTTTCTCTGCAGCAAGTGCGATAAGGGCGTCAAGGTGGGATATAAGATTTTGGAAGACAGCGGCAAAGCGCGAGTGTGTAAAAAGTGTAACGAAATACTGGATGCATAGGTCAAGGGAAAAATGGCGAGACTGAAAGATTATTATAGAAATAAGGTTGTCCCTGCGTTAACCAAGGAATTCAAGTATAAAAACCGTATGCAGGTACCGAAGCTTGAGAAAATAGTGGTAAATATGGGCGTCGGTGAGGCGATTCAAAATATAAAAGCCCTTGAAAGCGCCGTTGCAGATCTGTCAATGATTGTAGGACAAAGACCTGTGATAACAAAGGCGAAGAAATCCATCGCGACGTTTAAGCTTCGTCAGGGGATGTCCATAGGATGCAGGGTTACTTTGAGGGGAGACAGGATGTACGAGTTTTTCGACAGACTGGTAAATGTTACACTGCCGAGGGTTCGTGATTTCAGGGGTATATCGCCAAAATCATTTGACGGGAGGGGAAATTTTGCCCTGGGATTGAAGGAGCAGATTATATTCCCCGAAATAGATTATGATAAGATTGATAAGATACGAGGAATGAATGTGGTGATTGCAACATCGGCGAAAACGGATGAAGAGGCGAGACAGCTCTTAAAGTTAATGGGCTTACCGTTTAGAAACTGATGTGGAAAAAGCAAAACTATCGGGAGGATTAAGAGTGGCAAAAAAGTCCCTGATTGCAAAGGCGAAAAGAAAACCGAAATTTTCGGTGCGGATGTATAACCGGTGCCCGATCTGCGGCAGGCCGAGAGCCTACTTCAGGAAATTTGATATGTGCAGAATATGCTTGAGAAATCTTGCTCTGAGGGGTGAAATACCCGGACTTATGAAGTCAAGCTGGTAATTTGTGTGAAGGAGTAAAATATGGGGATGACAGATCCTATCGCGGATATGTTAACGAGGATTCGTAATGCCACCAAGGTAAAATTCAAAAGCGTGGATGTTTTACTGTCCCAGGTCAACATTAATATCGCAAAAGTCTTGAAAAAGTCCGGCTATATTGGCGGTTATGACATAAAGAAAGATCCGAGTGGATACCAGGTATTGAGGATATACCTGAAATATACTGATGCGAAAAGATCAGTGCTCACAGGCATTCAAAGGATTAGCAAGCCGGGAAGAAGGATCTATGTGAAGAGCGAAAAGATCCCGAAAGTACTCAATGGTTATGGTATCGCCATTCTTTCCACATCAAAGGGAATTTTGACAGACAAAGAAGCGAGCGAGTCGAAAGTGGGTGGCGAAATACTCTGCAATGTATGGTAGTAACCTTATAGAATATGGTTAATTAGTCTCTGGAGATTTTTCAATGTCAAGAATCGGGAAGAAGCCTATTGCAATGCCGCAAAAGGTGAAGATCAGTCAGGATAAATCAACCATCAAGGTTGATGGTCCGAAGGGAACCCTGTCCATGGAAATACCCCAGGGTATCGAAGTGAGCGTTGACAATGGGGCAATAGAGGTGAAGACGCTTTCCGAAAGCAGAAAGGCTAAAGCATATCATGGCCTTGTGCGAACACTTATGGCAAATATGGTAACAGGTGTCAGTGTCGGCTTTCAGAAGAACCTTGAGCTGTCCGGTATAGGATACCGTGCGGAGAAAAGTGAAAACACCCTCAAGTTGGTACTGGGATACTCCAGTCCTCTTGAGTACAAGA
Source organism: Syntrophaceae bacterium (assembly GCA_017885225.1). GTDB lineage: Bacteria > Desulfobacterota > Syntrophia > Syntrophales > UBA2185 > UBA2185. Next base: position 8,238 of record JAFNGM010000232.1, read on the forward strand.
TTCCTCAGGGAATAGAGGTGAAGGTTGATAAACAGATAAACATTCTCGTGAGTGGCATTGATAAGCAGCTCGTAGGGAGGGTTGCCGCTGAGATAAGGGAATTGAAAAAACCGGAACCCTATAAGGGCAAAGGGATAAGGTATGCTGGCGAAAAGGTAAGGAGGAAAGTAGGCAAATCCGTTGGAGCCTAATTAACGCAAGGGGTAAAGAATTGGCAACGAAAAAAATAGAAAAGATAAGGGTTAAACGCAGA
>JAFNGM010000233.1 GCA_017885225.1 Syntrophaceae bacterium
GCTGCGGGGGAAAAAACTGGGACGAGTGCCGAAGCTGGCGATCTATCCCGGAAGCCACTATGTCACCACGAAGGACACGATGAAGCGCGCCATTTCCGCCATTCGGGAAGAGCTGGAAGAAAGGCTCCGGGTATTATATGGCGAGAATAAGCTTGTGGAGGCTCAGAGGCTTGAACAGCGGACAAAGTTTGACCTGGAAATGATGGAGGAGATGGGCTACTGCCAGGGCATTGAGAATTATTCCCGTCACCTCACGGGGAGAAAGCCAGGAGAGCCGCCTCCCACCTTGATGGAATACCTTCCGGAAAATGCTCTTGTTATTGTCGATGAAAGCCACGCCACCATACCTCAGCTTGTCGGGATGTACCGGGGCGACCGGTCCCGAAAGGAGACGCTCGTGAATTACGGCTTTCGTCTTCCCTCGGCGCTGGATAATCGTCCACTGATGTTTAAGGAATATGAAGCGCTGAAAAATCAGAGAATTTACGTATCGGCAACGCCGGCCGCGTATGAATTACAAAAGGCCCGGGAACAGATCGTAGAGCAGATCATACGGCCTACAGGGCTCATGGATCCGGAGATAGTCGTGAAGCCGGTAACACACCAGGTTGATGATCTTCTCGCAGAGATACGCGAGAGGGAGAGACGAGGTGAACGGGTTCTGGTGACGACACTGACGAAGAGGATGGCGGAAAACCTGACCGCGTATTATCAGGATCTTGGTGTAAGGGTAAGGTATTTGCATTCCGATATCCACACCCTGGAGCGGGTCACCATAATCCGTGATTTGAGATTGGGTGAGTTCGATGTCCTCATCGGGGTCAACCTTTTGCGGGAGGGGCTCGACATTCCGGAAGTTTCTCTGGTTGCAATTTTAGACGCCGATAAAGAGGGATTCCTTCGTTCCGAGCGATCACTGATTCAGACGAGCGGGAGAGCGGCACGGAATATCGCGGGGCAGGTGATCATGTTTGCCGATAAAATCACAGGCTCAATCCGTACATGCCTGGATGAGACGAGAAGAAGAAGGGAAATACAGCGGCGCTATAACGAAGAGCATAACATCACGCCGGAGTCCATTAAAAAGTCAATTCATGATATTCTTGCCTCTGTCTATGAAGCCGACTATGTGACGGTCCCTCTTATTTCAGAAGAAAAGAAGTTATATTACACAGAGGAAGAACTCCCGGAGATGCTCAAGAGGTTAAAAGAGGAGATGAAAGCGGCAGCGAAAAATCTGGAGTTTGAGAAGGCGGCGGAGCTTCGGGACCGCATCAAGGAACTCACCGACATAGTGATCGAGATGGGAGGAGAGTTGTAGAGAAGGAAAAGGTTGACTTTCTATGATCAGTCTTGTAGAAAAACCGGAGTGGATTTCCATGCTTTTACTATACAATCTTTGTCTATACTCCTCCAGACTCACAATGCGCATATTTTTTAATGACTCGATGTACAGAAACATTTTTACGACAATGACGATAGCGGTCATCCTGTTTGTCTGTGCGGGATTCTCCTATGGAGAGACCCTTTCGGATCAGGTGACCGGTTACATTGAAAAAAGAATGAAGGGCGCACAAATTCCTGAGAAAATTATTTGCGTTGACGGACAGTTATGCAAGTCATTTCTGGTGAAGAATTTTTATATGGAGCGGAAATTCAGACCCGCCTGGAGTGATGATTTCGGCCCTTTTCCCTATGTGGAAGATTTTTTGGAAGTGATCCGTAACGCGCATCTTGAGGGATTAAGGCCAGAGGACTATTATCTCCATAAAATCGAATTGACCCTTGCCGGGCTGTATGAAAGTTTGCTAAGTGCGAAATCTCCGGGCATCGTCAACCTTGCTGAATTTGATCTCATGCTCTCCGATGCGTTTCTCCTCTATGCGTCACATCTGCTTCACGGCCGTGTGGATCACCGCAATGTGTATCCGGGGTGGGTTATCTATCAGAGATCGGCAGACCTTACGGCGATTCTCCACAGTGCCCTTGACTCGGGAGAGATGGAGGAATCCCTGGAGGAGCTCATGCCGTTTCATGACGGTTATGCCGGACTGAAGGGAAAATTAATCATGTATCGGCGCATTGCCGCACAAGGAGGCTGGCCTCAAATACCCCAGGGGACAAAAATGAAAAAGGGATCCCATGGAAGCAGGGTAGCACTAATGAGACAGAGGCTTTCCGTGACGGGCGATCTTGTTTCGGCGCGAGACCAAACGTATAACATCTTTGATGTAGAGTTGGAAAAAGCCGTGAAACGTTTTCAGGAGCGGCACGGACTAAAAACGGATGGGACCGTGGGCCGGTCAACCCTGGAAGCATTGAATATTCCCATTGGGAAACGTATACAGCAGATCGCGTTGAATATGGATCGCATGCGCTGGCTTCCGGATGATCTCGGTGAGCGTTATGTGTTTGTCAATATCGCCGATTTTCATCTGGAGGTTGTGGAAGATGATCGGGAAGTGATGACAATGAAGATCATCGTAGGGAAACATGATTGGAGAAGCTGTGTCTTGAGCGGGAAAATGACGTATCTGGAACTGAATCCGTACTGGAAAGTGCCTGACAGCATCGCGGAGAAGGAGATACTTCCTCAGGTGAAAAAGGATCCTGAGTATCTTGAGAAGAAAAAAATAAAAATGTTCAGGAACTGGAACGATCAGAGAAAGGAAATAGATCCGAAGACGATTGATTGGTCCCGCATCCGCAAGAAGAATTTTCCCTACAAGTTTCGTCAGGAACCGGGACCCGGCAATCCCCTCGGAAGGATAAAATTCATATTCCCCAATGAGTGCGAGATATACCTCCACGATACGCCAACGCGCCATCTCTTCGGGAGGCCGCGGCG
>JAFNGM010000234.1:0-4431 GCA_017885225.1 Syntrophaceae bacterium
ACTTCCTTATCTGCTCAACACGGGAATAGACCTTCAGGTACTGATTAATCTCGGCCTCGAAGAGTTTTTGAACCTCTGGTCTGGAGATGAGGTCTTTTCTATCAGTGAAAGAAATGTTGTGTTTCTTTGCCCAGGCTTCCAATGAGGCATAGGAAGGCACAATGAGGGCTGAGAGATATTTCCGGTTGTCGCCTATGACCGCGAGCTGTTCGATAAAGGGACATGCAATGAGGGTATTCTCGATATTCTGCGGAGAGATGTTTTTGCCGCTTGAGGTAATGATAAGATCCTTCATCCTGCCCGTGATCTTTAAATAGCCGTCCTCATCGATTTCACCGATATCACCGGTGCGGAAGAAGCCATCAGACGTAAAGGCTTCTTTTGTGGCAGCCTCGTCTTTATAGTAGCCCTTCATAATCTGGGGTCCCTTGATGAGGATTTCGCCGGCTTCACCGATCTTAATGGTGGTGTCTTTCACGGCGGGACCAACAGTGCCGGGTTTGATGCGCGTGGGTTTGTTGCCGTTTGTGACCGGTGTGGTCTCGGTCAGCCCGAATCCTTCAAGGACTTTTATCCCCATACCGAGGAAAAACTCTGCATCGGATACCGACAAAGGAGCGCCGCCGGAGATGGCTGCGTGGAGCTTGTCCATGCCGAGAGCGACCCTGAGCTTGCTGAATATGAGTCTATCCGCCAGGTTGTACTTGCATGCAAACATCCCTGTCCTTTTTTTATTCTCGCAGACATAGGGAAGGTTCTGTTTTGCAATGCCCATAGCCCAGTTGAACAGGGCTTTTTTGAACGGAGGTGCACCCGCTACCTTAGCCTTGATCCCTGTATGAATCTTTTCATAAATGCGCGGCACGCTCACTAAGAACGTGGGCCTGATCTCGCAGAAGTTCTCCAGGAGCTTTTCCATGTTCTCGGCAAATGCCACTTTGTGGCCAAGGAAAATAGGACCGTAGTATCCCACCGTCCTCTCCAGGGAGTGCGCAAGGGGGAGGAAAGAAAGGAAGGTGTGGTCGCCCGAGAGAAAGTCGGGGTCCACCGCCTGAACTTGATTGACATTTGATACAAAGTTTTTGTGGGTCAGCATGACACCCTTGGGATTGCCCGTGGTCCCTGAGGTATAGATGATGGTGGCCACGTCTTCTATGTTGATGGGGATGAGACGTGTGTCGAACTCACCCTTGTTCATGGCCGCCTTTCCTTCCTCGCTGGCGTCCTGAAATGTGATGACACCGGGAACAGGCTTGTCAAGGTCGTCGAAGATGATGATCTCTCGCAGGTTCGGGAGCGTGCCTTTGATCTGGAGGATTTTGTCCATGTGTTCCCTGGCGCCCACGAAACACATTTTGGCGTCTGAATTCTCGATGATGTACCGGCACTCCTCTGGAGAGTTGGTGGCATAAATGGGTACATTCACCGCACCCACGGAGATGATTGCCAGGTCGGCAACCCACCATTCATAGCGGTTCGGCGAGAACAGGGCCACCTTGTCACCGGGCTTAATCTCCTTGTTGATAAGGAACATGCCAATGTCCCTCACCATGCTATTGAGCGTGTTCCAGGAGATATCTTCCCATACCCCCTGTTTTTTCTTGTGCTTTACAAGGGGCTTATCCCCGTATTCATGAACCCGGTTTTGGAATATGGCACCCATGGATGTTTCTTTGAATTTCATCATTGCAAACCCTCCTCGAAGGATAGATGAAGCCCGCATGAATCTTTAGTGATCCATGCGGGGATTGGGAGAAAGAACCTCGCCTCTATGACCGAGTAAATGAATCGAATTGATCTTTCTTCATTTAATCGATTCTTTTTCGCGTAATTTGTTTTTCGAGTTCATCCAAGAAGGACAATTGATCATCCCTATATGCTGGCGAATCGATTGCATTTGTATCTGACAATCCATAGTGTGACCAATTGAACTCAGTCTGCAGCTGTCTGTTGCGATAGTCGGACGGCAACAATAAAAAGATAAAACAATTATCGTCTATCCATCCCACACATTCCTCCCCGCAGCACCTTCTGTCCGCGAACATGCACCATTTCATATCCACTTCCCTTTTTAAAAAAATTTCATATTGTTACCAAATCCTCTATATCCAGATAAGTACTCAATATCAATATAACAGAAGAAAAGGCAGAGATAGATTGTGTTGCGCATGCGGATGGAATCGGTGCTGAGGGGTTTACGCCGCGCAGACGTGCAGTACAGAGAGGCGACAACAAAGAAAACCGCCATCGCCTTGATAAAGCGAAACAGGAGTTCCATGATGCATGCAGGGGATATTTGTTTTGATGAATTAAGTATAATAAGAGTATGGATATGTGTCAATGATTAATGCAACCTCTGTTTTTTTGTGATAATAATTATTTATGTTCGAAGAAAATGCGGTCATTTCAAAAAATACTTCGGCAAGTACATGGTCACACCCATGGCTGACAGGACTTGTGAACTTTTGTGTCAGCTTCGCGGCGATGAGCTCCTTTATTTTTATTCCCTTATTAGGTGCGCAATTAGGGGGGTCCGATTTCGAGGTTGGGATAATCGGCGCTGCCTATGGGATTGCCTTTTTATTTTCTTCTCTTTTTTCCGGATGGAAGTCGGACCATTTGGGAAGGCTGCTTTTTGTGCGTTGGGGGCGTTTGATAAGCAGTGTTGCGTTTGCCGTCCAGCTTCTGGCCTCCAGTGTGCCCATCTTAATATTTGTTCGGGCATTTGTGGGGTTTTCTATGGGAATTTCTACCGCCGCGATCATTGCCTACGCATTTGAATCCGGTTCCAACATGGGGAAATACAGTTCTTATGGATCCCTCGGATGGATATTTGGCGCCGTGGCCTCAGCGCTCGTTGGTGATATCAAACTGCTCTTCTGGCTCAGCTTTCTCATATGTCTGCTTGCCTTTTTTATCTCGCTGACTTTCCCGAATATGCCATCCAATAATTCTTCCACACCTCCCAACATGTGGCACGTAATAAAGCGGGATTACAGGGTGTACCTTGCAGTATTTCTGCGTCACCTGGGAGCAAGCGCCGTCTGGATTATATTTCCCCTGTACCTGGCCTCCATAGGCCTCGACAATTTCTGGATCGGTCTCTTATGGGGGGTAAACTTTTCCGTACAGTTCGTAGTCATGCGCCATATAGAGAGATTTTCTGAATTTAAGATGTTTTTTTATGGTCAACTGATTTCGCTTTTTGTATTTATCGCCTATGCTTTTGTGACCGACAGCTTTTATCTAATCATAGTACAGGTTTTCATGGGTGTGGCCTGGTCATGTCTCTATGTCGGTGCGCTCCTCATTGTTCTGCGGAGCGGGGAAGAAAGAGGCACCGCCGGGGGCATATTTCAGTCAACCATCAATTTGTGTAATGCCGTAGGCCCGCTGTTAGGCGGCCTTATTGCCCAGGGATGGGGATACCGTGGGGTAATGTTTTTTGCCGCTGCCTTGTGTCTGGCCGGCCTGTTTGTTGTCGTGCCGGCGAACCGGAAAGTTCCCGGTAGATGATGTGTTATGTACCATAAAAATGAATGGAGGAGGGATCTAATGGACTATACGCGTATAACCTTTGAGAAAAGGAACACTGTTGGAACAATAACCCTTAACCATCCGGAGAAAAGAAACGCCCTTTCCCTCACTATGTTGAGAGAGCTGAACGATCTCCTGGATAATCTGCAGAACAACGGGAGTATAAACGTTGTCATTTTCAGGGGTGCGGGAAAGATGTTTTCCTCCGGGCATGATCTCGCGGAAATGATCGATGGTGGCCTCAGGGATTACCAAGAAATTTTTCAGACATGCGGCGCTTTTATGCAGAAAATACAGTGTATGCCACAGCCCTTTATCGCGCAGGTCCACGGCGTAGCCATTGCGGCGGGATGCCAGCTCGTTGCTGCGTGTGATCTTGCCGTCGCGGAGGAAGGCGCGCTTTTTGGGACTCCCGGCGTCAGGCTCGGCATTTTCTGCACGACTCCCGCCATTCCCCTGGTTCGCGCAGTGGGGAGGAAGCGCGCCCTTGAAATGCTCTTTACGGGCCGCATGGTATCCGCGATAGAAGCGGAACGATACGGTCTTGTCAACAGGGTCGTACCGTTGGAGAGGCTGGAGGAGGAAACCAGAGCGATAGCGGCAAAGATTGCGGAGGCCAGTCCTCTGACGCTCCGCATCGGCAAGCAGGCTTTTTACGCCCAGGTAAACCTGAGTGATGCCCAGGCCTATAATCTCGGCAACGAAGTGATGGTAAGCAACCTCTTTGCAGAAGACGCCCAGGAGGGTATTCGAGCGTTCCTCGAAAAGCGCGTACCCGCATGGAAGGGGAGATAAGGATAAAAGTTACGGATTCAGGAGCTTGAAACCAAGGACCGGTTCGAGAAGACGCACGCCGGTGCTGTCCAAAAGTTCAAGAAGAATGATTTCCACCAC
>JAFNGM010000234.1:4439-6185 GCA_017885225.1 Syntrophaceae bacterium
AATATGGTCCCCACGCCTGTCACTTCGCTGACGTTATCCAGGATGTGTGTCATGGGCACGACGGAGGATGCCCTGCCATCTTCGGGGCCTACAATCAGCGTGCTCCCTTCGTCCGCACCGCCAAGGACAATTAATGCGGCAGCACGTATGGAATGCTGCCGCGCGAAATTCTCGACGGCCTCATGGATGATGTCTCCATCCTCGAGCCTGATCACAAAGATCCGTCCTAGTTTTGCCTCGGAATATTTCATGGGTACTGCCACTCCTTCTTTTTTTTTGAGGCGTTGAAAAATGCGTCATGCATGTAACATGAAATTTTTTGCAGCTTGAATGTTACCTACATGAAGTGATCGAAATTATCAAAGAGAATCTCATCAGACACACATCACTGCGTGGCGGTGCTGAATCCGGCAGCGAGCGCATTCCCGAAATGTGTGGCGGGGTAAGTGAGCGAACGGGTAACATAAGTCTTCTTTAAGGATCGAAGATTCTCCGCATTTTACTGCGGAGAGCTTCAAATGACCAAAATTTTCAAAGAGAATCTACTCAGATAGAAATCACCGTCTACAAAGCGCGGAATTTCATGTGTTGACAAAATTCCGCATCTTGAATATTAATGACTCGTCCGGGCTCCTCTTTTTTTGAGGAAAAAACAGGGAGAGAAACCATGGTCTACAGCAAATCCATAGCGGAAATTATGAGGCAGCGCTTTTCCTGTCGGAGATATTTTGAAAAGCCTTTCGAAGAAGAGAGAAGGGAGCGGCTCGTCGGTTTCCTGTCTGCAAATGGAAGCGGGCCCCTCGGCTCATCAGCACGTTTTCACCTCTTCACCGCAACAGACAAGGATCGGGACTCCCTGAAAGGACTGGGGACATATGGAGTTATAAGGGGCGCTACGGGATTTATTGTGGGCGCCGTAAGACATTCCAAAAAGAACCTTGAGGACTATGGATACTTGATGGAGCGCGCCATCCTCTTCGCGACGGATATGGGGCTCGGCACATGCTGGCTGGGAGGAACATTCACCAGAAGCCGCTTTGCGAAAAAGATATCCGCAGCGAGTACAGAAATCATACCCGCGGTCGCATCAATCGGATACCCCGCAGAAAGGGGCAGGTTCGAGGGAACCATGCGACAGCTCGTGGGTGCCGACAACCGGCTGCCATGGGGAAGCCTCTTCTTTCTGAAGAAGTTCGGCAATTCCCTTCCGCCCGATGAAGCCGAAGCGTATGCCGAACCGCTTGCGATGGTGCGCATTGGGCCGTCAGCGTCCAACAAGCAGCCTTGGAGAATTGTCAAAGACGGGAACATGTGGCACTTTTACATGCAGAGGACCAAGGGGTACGGCAACTCGCTTACCTTCAAACTCTTGCGGTTGGCCGATTTACAGCGTGTGGATATGGGCATTGCCATGAGTCACTTCGAACTGACAGCCGGTGAGCTTGGCATGAAAGGAACCTGGGCACTCCAGGAACCGGATATTGCAAAACCGGACAGCCTGACCGAATACACCGTAAGCTGGGTGGGTTGAAACTCAGCTCAACCTGCACCAACTGATTCCCGCCTGCGCGGGAATGACAAGGTGGAGGAAATATGGGAAAATCCGGAGACAGCCACTGATTTTAATAGTAGAAAAGGGGAAAGCTCTAGGCTTCTTCGTTGTCGCTCCGTGATGGCTTCCTGGATATTGTGATAATATCTTCCAACGTTACTTCCGGATGATGGTACCTCTCATACCGGGGAGTT
>JAFNGM010000235.1:0-904 GCA_017885225.1 Syntrophaceae bacterium
ACCAGCGATGCCTATCACCTGGCACTGCCTCCGCCTGGACATGAGGGAGCGGCCAGATGCATGTCAGTCGCCCTGGACGATGCCCGCATGAGTCCTGCCGACATCGATTACATAAATGCCCACGGTACTTCAACACCGCCGAACGACCTCTACGAAACTCAGGCGATTAAAAAGGTTTTCGGTGATCACGCAAAAAAGATTCCCATCAGTTCAACAAAATCCATGACTGGTCATCTTCTGGGAGCCACAGGGGCTGTGGAGGCGATTATCTCCGCGATGTCGCTCTGCGAGGGTATTATTCCTCCTACAATCAATCTGGATAACCCTGATCCTGAATGTGATCTCGACTACGTTCCCTACACGTCACGAAAAAAAAATATTCGCACCGCCATGTCCAATACATTCGGGTTCGGCGGGGTAAATGCCGTACTCATACTGAAGAAACTCAATGAACAATAACACTATGGCCGGGATAATTATCGGTGCTGACCACGCAGGTTTTTCATTAAAAGAAACTATTAAGCAGTATCTTGCGGACATGGGATATGCAATAACGGACGTCGGCACCGACTGCACAGACAGCGTTGATTATCCGGACTTCGGCATCCGGGTGGCCGCCAGGGTATCCAACGGCGAATTTGACAGGGGGATCCTCGTATGCGGTTCTGGCGTGGGCATGTCCATCGTTGCNNCATAATGATACAAACGTCATGGTCCTTGCCGGCAGGAGAACAGACCAGGATTTGGCAAAATCAATCACCCGGTTGTGGCTGAATACGGAATTTGAAGGAGGCCGCCATCAGAGAAGGATTGATAAAATAGGGGATCTGGAAAAGCGGCTTTACAAATAAACACTCCATGGCAAAGACAGCATTACAAAAGCCCCATAGTAGGGGAAAGAAGA
>JAFNGM010000235.1:969-3041 GCA_017885225.1 Syntrophaceae bacterium
GCCATTATTCAGGCGGCACTTCACGGTGTGAGTGTAAACGGATCAACCCTCTATTGCACCAATCATCCCTGTATCATATGCGCCAAGATGATTATCAATGCAGGTATAGTCACAGTAGTGATTAAGTCATATTATATGGATACGCTCGCGGAAGATATCTTGAAAGAAGCCAATGTAAAGGTGGTGCAAGTATGAAGTGTCCTTTTTGTGCAAATGTTGAAAACAAGGTTATCGACTCCCGGATCAGCAAAGACGGCGACGCCATCAGGAGAAGGCGTGAGTGCGTATCCTGCGGAAAACGCTTCACCACGTATGAAGTTGTGGAGGAAGTCCTCCCGACGGTAGTAAAAAAGGACGGCCGCCGGGAACCTTTCGACAGAACAAAAATACGTTCCGGCATCAAGAAGGCCTGTGAGAAACGTCCCATCAGCACCGATGTGATCGAAAGCATTGTGGACAGAATAGAGCGAAGATGCCAGGAGTATCCGGACAAAGAAATCCCCGCATCTGTAGTCGGAGAGCAGGTAATGAAGGAACTCCAGAACCTTGACGGCGTTGCCTACGTGAGGTTTGCATCTGTGTATAGAGAGTTTCGCGACGTTGGTGATTTCATGGACGAACTCAAGGCCTTTCTGGGTGTGAAAAGAGACAACGGGAAATAAAATTACCTACACACAGTATCAACGGGATGTGGACCGGTCATGTTTACAGGAATCGTTGAAAGCATGGGCACAGTGAAACGGTTGGCCAGGAAAGGTGAGGATGCCCGCCTTTTCATTGACACATCCATGAATTTAGATGACCTAAAAATCGGCGACAGCATCGCCATAAACGGCGCCTGCCTCACCGTAACGGAGAAAACAGGCAGCATTTTTTCTGCCGATGTATCGGCGGAAACCATGGCGAGGACCAATATAAAATTGCTGAAGTCCGGTGAAAAGGTAAACCTTGAAAAATCCTTGCGGATGAACAGTTTTTTGGGAGGTCATCTTGTTCTCGGTCACGTGGATGGAATGGGAAAGATTCAAGAAAAGATAATTAAAGCGAATTCTATTCAGTTCGGTGTGGAAATCGATAATGAGTTAAGCCGTTACGTCGTAGAAAAGGGATCTGTCGCTGTGGACGGGATAAGTCTTACCGTAAATAGCTGTGAAAAAAATAGAATTTATGTTAATATGATTCCCTACACAGCCCGGAATACCACATTAGGATTCAAGAAAGTTGCTGATCTGGTAAATATTGAAACGGACATAATTGCAAAATACATAGAAAAATTCCTTACCCCGGGCAAAGGGATTGATATGAATTTTCTTGCGGAGCACGGATTTTTGAAATAAGGTTCATTTCCCCAAAATTGCGTGCATCTTCATGATTTAAGAGGTTAAGGATCCAAGTGAAATACTGAGAACAGATACTCGATCATTTGAACCCTTGAAACCTCGAATCCTTTAAGCACCTCAAAGGGAGAATAACCTAATAATAACTATTAACAGGTGACAATACATGGGTTTGAGTACAATAAAAGAAGCCATTGTCGATATCAAGAGCGGCAAAATGGTTATTTTGGTGGATGATGAAGACAGGGAAAACGAAGGAGATCTCTGTATGGCAGCGGCGTACGTCACGCCGGAGGCAATCAACTTCATGGCGAAAAACGGCAGAGGTCTCGTGTGCCTGTCCCTCAGCGAAGAACTTGCCGATAAGCTGAATCTCTCCCCCATGGTATCCGATAATCGCTCCCGTTTCAGCACCGCATTTACCGTCTCCATAGAAGCAAAACGAGGAGTCACCACAGGCATTTCGGCTGCCGACAGGGCGACAACCATACGAACAGCCGTCGCCGATGATGTCACTCCTGATGACATCGTCAGCCCGGGGCACGTTTTCCCCATACGGGCGAGAAAAGGCGGTGTATTGGTAAGAACCGGCCAAACGGAAGGTTCCGTAGATCTTGCGCGATTAGCCGGATTAAGACCTGCCGGAGTAATCTGTGAGATCATGAAGGACGATGGCACCATGGCCCGCATGCCTGACCTGGAAGGATTCGCCAAGAAGCATGGTCTGAAGATAGT
>JAFNGM010000235.1:3151-9202 GCA_017885225.1 Syntrophaceae bacterium
GAGGTGTGATTGCGGCTATCAACTCCATACCGCCATGACGATGGTGGAAGCGGCAGAAAAAGGTGTGATCGTGTATATGCACCAGGAAGGCAGGGGAATCGGCCTGGTAAATAAAATCAAAGCCTATGAGCTGCAGGAAAGCGGGAAGGATACGGTGGAGGCCAATCTCACGCTCGGTTTCAAGGCAGATTTACGGGATTATGGAATTGGCGCCCAGATACTTGCTGATTTGGGTGTCAGGAAGATGAAGCTCATGACCAACAATCCCAAAAAAATTGTCGGTCTGGAAGGGTATGGTATAACCATTACCGAACGTGTTCCTATCGAAATAAAACCAACGGAGAACAACATTAAATATCTGACGACAAAAAAGAAAAAGATGGGGCATTTGTTAGAAATATAGGAGAAGGAACCATGCCGAAAACAATTGAAGGGAAGCTTGTAGCCAAAGGGATGAAATTTGGCATTGTTGCCAGCCGGTTTAATGATTTTATTTCTGGACGGTTGATTGAAGGCGCCGTCGATGCCCTGACAAGGGCAGGGGCGGATGAAAAAGACATCCAGATTTATAAAGTCCCCGGTGCATTTGAATTGCCCTTAATGGCGAAAAAGCTGGCAAAGACCGAACGCTTTGATGCAGTCATCTGCCTTGGTGCCGTGATCAGGGGGGCCACACCCCACTTCGAATACATCAGTGCCGAAGTCACCAAGGGGATCGCCAGCGTCGGCCTAGAAATGGAGATACCCGTATCCTTCGGTGTACTAACCACAGACACCATTGAACAGGCTATTGAAAGGGCGGGAACAAAAGCAGGTAATAAGGGATGGGATGCCGCCATGTCCGCTATTGAAATGGTAGATCTCTTCAAAAAATTATAGTTGCTCATTCACCCGTTTTTGGCGGGTTATGAAGAATGATGCCGATAATTTTGTTTAATACCGGCGTAAACCTTCCTTGATTTCAATACTTTTTAATTTATTGCAGGTATCTCTTGTCGTAATTGATATAAGCAGACCCATCATATACGGTATCTGATGTAATATCACCAGAGGCACTAATGCATCAAAGAAGAAAGGCACGAGAGGTTGCCTTACAGGTTCTTTACGAGCTGGACGTTTTAAATATCGATGCCAAAGAGGCTATCAGGCTCTTCTGGAATAACTTTCAGGCGACAGAAGATTCCAAAAAGTTCTCAACTCTCCTGATCGAAGGTGCTTGGGATAATAGAGAACAAATAGATAATCTTATACGCAGTTGTTCTGAACACTGGTCGCTGGAACGTATGTCGAGAGTAGACCGAAACATACTCCGTATGGCTGTCTATGAGCTTCTCTACTGCCCGAACATACCCCCAAAAGTGACACTGAACGAAGCTATTGATTTAGGTAAAATGTATGGCTCGGAAAACTCTGGATCTTTTATAAACGGTATTCTTGATGCCGTATATCTCACATTATATAGAGAAACTATGAAACAAGATGTCAATGGAAGCTGCAATTCATGAGGATGTGATTTCTTGTTCTTTTCAGGACAATCATCGTTATTACAGGGGGTCCTCGAACATGTTGGAGGTTGAGTAAAGCATGGAAGACAAGTATAAACCCCAGGAGCTGGAAAAGAAATGGCAGAAGATCTGGGAAGATAAGGGTATTTTCAAAGTCACGGAAGACGCTGGCAAAAAAAAGTACTACCTTCTCGAGATGTTTCCCTATCCATCCGGAAAAATTCACATCGGCCATGTTCGCAACTACACCATAGGCGATGTTGTGGCACGCTACAAGAGGATGAACGGATACAATGTACTCCACCCCATGGGCTGGGATTCCTTCGGGATGCCCGCGGAAAACGCGGCTATCGACCATGGAATTCACCCGGCAACATGGACGAACGAAAACATCTCCTATATGAAAAAACAGCTCAAGGAGATGGGTTTCAGTTATGACTGGGACAGAGAACTTTCCACGTGTGAGCCGGAATATTACCGCTGGGAACAACTGTTTTTTCTCTGGATGTACGAGAAAGGGCTCGCTTATAAAAAAAGCTCTATCGTAAACTGGTGTATAAATTGTCAGACAGTACTGGCGAACGAGCAGGTGGAAGCAGGCCAGTGCTGGAGGTGCTCCACGGAGGTCGAGGAAAAATATCTCGACCAATGGTTTTTCCGCATCACTGATTATGTGGAAGAGCTCCTCGACTATTGCGACAAGCTTCCCGGATGGCCCGAACGGGTCATCACCATGCAGAAAAACTGGATAGGGAAAAGCTATGGATGCGATATCCTTTTCCCCATGGCAGACGGCAATGGTACGATAACGGTTTTTACGACGAGGCAGGACACGGTATTCGGAGCGACGTTTATGCTGGTTGCCGCAGAACTTCCCCTCGTGATGGATCTTGTCAAGGGAAAACCTATTGAACACGAAGTCAGGGAATTTGTGGAGAAGGTAAAAAAGCAAGACAAGCTGATGCGGACATCGGAATACTACGAAAAAGAGGGTATGTTTTTAGATGCGTACTGCCTCAATCCGCTTACGAAGAAAAAAATGCCAATCTTCGCTGCAAACTTCGTTGTTGCCGAGTATGGCACCGGCTGTGTTATGGCCGTACCCGCCCATGATCAGCGGGACTTCGAATTCGCAAAAAAATACAATCTCCCTCTGCTCGTTGTCATTCAACCGCACAATAAGCCGTTGAACGTGAGCACCATGAAAGAAGCCTACGTGGACGAAGGCATGCTCGTCAACTCGGGACAGTTCAACGGCATGGAAAATTTAAAAGCCCTGGATGCAATCGCCTCATATTTGGAATCCATCGGGCGGGGCAAAAAAGCCATCCAGTACCGCTTGCGAGACTGGGGAATCTCCCGGCAGCGTTACTGGGGGGCGCCGATTCCCATTCTCTACTGTGATACGTGCGGTACAGTACCGGTACCGGAATCCGAACTACCCGTCATCCTGCCCCGCGAAATAGAGTTAACGGGAGCGGGAGGATCCCCCCTGGCGAAGTATGATGCCTTTTTAAAAACCAGCTGCCCCACATGCGGCAACACGGCAAAACGGGAAACGGACACCATGGATACGTTTGTCGAATCTTCCTGGTATTTTAACCGTTTCTGCTCACCCCACTGCGGAGAAAAGCCCGGTCTTGATAAACAAAAGGTCCACTACTGGATGCCGGTGGATCAGTACATCGGTGGCATTGAACACGCAATTCTCCATCTCCTCTACTCTCGTTTCTTCACAAAGATGCTGAGAGATTATGGTGTCCTGGATTTCGATGAACCGTTTACCAATCTCCTGACCCAGGGCATGGTCTGCAAAGAGACGGCTCGTTGCAAAGAGCACGGTTATCTCTTTCCCGACGAAGTGAAGGATGGAAAATGCACTCGCTGCCAGAGTGAGGTCACTATCGGCAAATCAGAAAAAATGTCCAAATCCCTAAAAAATGTCGTTGACCCTGATTATCTGATCAAAAATTATGGCGCCGATACCGTCAGGATGTTCTGTCTCTTCGCATCCCCTCCGGAGAAAGATCTGGAATGGTCCGATCAGGGGGTCGAGGGATCGTTCCGTTTCCTCAACAGGGCCTGGAGAATAGTGATTGACTGTCTTGAGGATATTAAGCATGTCACACCATTCGATGGCAGCAGGGATATTGACGGGGATCTGAAAAACCTGAGGCGAAAAACCCACCAGACGATGAGGAAAGTGACGCGCGATATTGAGGATCGGTTTCACTTCAACACCGCTATTAGCGCTGTTATGGAACTGGTGAATGCCTTGTACCTGATGGAACGGCCGGCCAGGGAAAATACGACAGCCCTTTCTGTCATCAGGGAGACCATAGAAACGATCATTATACTGCTGGCGCCTATTGTTCCTCATATCACCGAAGAGCTCTGGACGGCATTAGGATACGAAAGCAATTTAGCCGATGTCCCCTGGCCTTCGTACGATAATGAAGTTGCCGCCGAAGAGGAAATTACCATCGTCATTCAGGTAAACGGCAAGGTAAGGAGCAGGATCGTTGTTTCTGCCGATGAAGAAGCGACTAAGATTAAGGACCTCGCCCTTAATGACGAAAAAATCATGAACTACATATCCGGGAAAAAGGTATTGAGAGAGATTTATGTTCCCAAGAAGCTTGTCAATATCGTGGTTCAGTAACAACCGCAGGAGAGAAATTACCCGCGAAAACGGCCACCTCACGGCACCCCTCTTCCTTTTTCTCCTGTCCGCTATTCTCATCTCGGGTTGCGGTTACCGCTTCAGCGCAGGCGGAGAATATATCGACAAAAAAATCCGCACAGTGTTCATAGACAATTTTGCGAATCGAACCGGTGAGCCCTATATTGATAATACCATCAGGAACGCCTTCATCAATCAGTTTACTACAGGAAGCAGATTCACGATCGTGGACAGACGAGAAAAAGCAGATGCCGCATTCAGGGGCAGTATCGACAGCCTCACCACCGCTCCTCTCTCTTATCAGAAAAGCAACCTGGCATCGGAAGAACGGGTAACGATCACCATGGAACTCGCGTTTGAAGAACAGGACACAAAAAAGACTATCTGGACCAATAAGAGTTTTTCCGGATACCAGGACTACGCTACTCCCGACCTGAACTCGAAAGAAGCAAACCGAAAAAATGCCCTCATCAAGCTTTCAAACGATACAGCCGAGAGGGCATACAGATTAATGATGTCAGGCTTTTAAAAGAGTCAGGGACTGATGTGAGGACTGTACCATTTTTGCACGCAAAAATAGGGACTGTCCCTCGGGAATTATCCTTTAAGAGAATTCACCTTCTTGGTCAATCTCGATATCTTTCGCGATGCTGTCTTCTTATGAAATACGCCTTTGGAAGCGGCCTTATTGATCGCAGGTATGGCAACGGCAAGGGCAGTCGCTGAGGCTGCGTTATCCTTCTCCTCCACAGCATTCAGCACCGATTTTATCCGTGTCTTGACGCTCGATTTTACCGATGTATTTCTCAGACGTTTCACTACATTCTGCCTGCTTCTCTTTTCCGCGGATTTGTGTGTAGCCAAAAAACTATCCTCCTTATACTGGTCTTACGATGTAGGGGAGCTTTCTATATGAATTCGTGTATCCTGTCAAGCGTAAAGTAGTTGTAAGACTGAAACAGATCTTTACTTGATCGTCTTATCATGTTGACTTTTCTCGCTTTCATCCGTAATATTGCTGAGCTTCAGTGTCCGTCCCTGGAGCGGCTTTAACGAGAAAAAGCAATGTGAGCAGCAAAAGGAGGTACCAATGGAAAACACAGTAGCGAATCTTCTTGCGGAAGTTAAAAAACAGGGAAGGGTGCATCTCACGGAGGTGGAAAGCAAGGAAGTGCTGAAGGCTTACGACATCAAAGTCAGTACCGGGTATGTCGCATCAGATCCGGACACGGCAGCTACGGTAGCCGGCTGGTTAGGATACCCGGTAGTGATGAAGATACTTTCCCCGGATATCTCTCACAAGTCTGATGTAGGGGGTGTCAGGGTTAATCTTGATTCCCCGGAGGCTGTGCGGACGGCGTTTTCCGAAATCATGGAGAACGCAAAAATTCATAAACCGGACGCATATATACAAGGTATTCTGGTCGATCAAATGGTACCGGAAGGAGTGGAACTGGTCATCGGCGCAACCTTCAGCCGTCAGTTCGGGCATGCCGTGATGTTCGGCCTGGGGGGTATTTTTATCGAAGTCGCAGGCGATGTGGCTTTCAGATTAGTCCCTCTGACAAGAGAGGATTCTCTCGGCATGATCCAGGAGATCAGGGGAAGAAAAATCCTCGGGAATTTCCGCGGGAAACCGGCGGTCGATGTGAACATATTAGCGGATATTATGCAGAAACTATCACTCTTGTTAACCGATCACCCGGAAATTCTGGAAGTCGATCTGAATCCCGTAATCGCAACCGCTGCGGGCGCCGTCATTGTGGATGCCCGGATGGCACTCGGCGAACCCAAGAGAATCGCCGAAACGCTCTACACTTCGGAAGAAATCGTCGCCAGTATGAAGAGGATCTTTTCTCCCGC
>JAFNGM010000235.1:9207-11714 GCA_017885225.1 Syntrophaceae bacterium
GAGGAGATACTCGGCCGGAAATGTTACAAGAGCATTCAAGACATACCTGATCGGGTGGATGTCGCCGTAGTCGTGATCCCGGCAAAGAACGTTGTTGAGGCCATTACGGCTCTCGGGCAAAAGGGAGTCGCCGGGGCCATCGTGATCTCCTCCGGATTCGCCGAAATCGGCAATAACGAACTTCAGAGGGAGCTTGTCGCAAAAGCCATCGAAAGCAGGGTCCGTATCCTTGGCCCGAATATTTTCGGGATATATTATACCCCGGCGGACCTCTGCGCGACCTTCTGCACACCTTACACAGAAAAGGGACCTACAGCCCTGTCCTGCCAGAGCGGGGGCGTGGGTATGGCCATCATCGGCTACAGCCGCTCCCATAAAATGGGCGTTTCGTCCATTGTTGGCGTGGGAAACAAGTGTGACGTGGACGAGGACGACCTGATCGAGTTCTTCGGGCAGGACCCGAACACAAAAGTGATCGCCATGCATGTGGAAGACATCAAGGACGGCGTTGCCTTCGTCAAGGCAGCACAGAAGGTAAGCAAAGAAAAGCCCATTGTCGCGCTCAAAGCCGGTGCCACCTCATTAGGTGAAAGGGCGGCCTTTTCCCATACGGGAGCGCTCGCCGGGGACGACAGGATATACAGCGCCGCCTTCGCCAAGGCGGGCATCGTCAGGGTATCCAATCTGGAAGAACTTCTGGATTGTGCACGAAGCATCAGTAAATTGCCGGTCCCGAAAGGGGAGAACGTATTGATTGTTACCGGCGCGGGAGGATTGGGCGTCCTTTTGGCAGACGCCTGCAGCAGGCACCACATACAGCTCATGGCACTGGAGAAAGACCTGGATGAAGCATTTAAAAAATTTATACCGCCCTTCGGTGCAACGGGAAATCCCGTGGATATCACGGGAGGCGAGCCGCCGGCAACCTATGAAGCCACNNGCCCTGATCCTCGGCTACTGGCATACCCTGGTCACGCCGCCGTTGGTCTTTGCCGAAACAGTGATTAGAGCGAAGAAGGCCGCCGAGGCTGTGAAAGCGCCCAAACCGATTGTCGCAGCCCTTTCGGGTGATGTCGAAGTGGAGCGCGCTGCCACGCTTTTAGAAGCTCATGGCGTTCCCGCGTTCCCCTATTCTTCAGAGAGGGCTGTGGTGGTTCTTAGCGCCCTGTACCGCTGGGCAAGAATGGCAGGGAAGATCAAGCCCCGTTCTTAAGATTATANNTCCTTCCTTAGATCGGAACAAAGATTTCTCCCTGCGGTCGAAATGACATATAATGAATTGTCTTAAGTTGGTACCAGTTTCATCAAATAATTATTTCCCGAGCGTAGTTTTCAGCGCAGCGAGGAAACGGGCTACGTTCTCCTTCCTGGCCGTATGGCCCATCAAGCCAATCCGCCAGACCTTCCCGGCAAGAGGTCCGAGCCCACCGCCGATTTCGATCTTGAACTCACTGCGCAGCCGCTTCCGGACGGCCAGCTCATCGATCCCCTGCGGACTGAATACCGTGTTCAGCATGGGCAGGCGGTACGGCGCATCCACCAGCATTTTCAATCCCATTCCTTCCAGACCTTCCACGAGCACCTCATGGCTTTCCCGATGACGGGCAAAGACTTTTTCCGGTCCTTCCTGCAGGATGAGATACAATGCCTGGTAAAGGCCATAGAGCATATTGACCGGGGCGGTGTGGTGATAGACTCTGTTTTTCCCCCAGTAGTTGTAAATCAATGAGAGGTCGAGATACCAGTTGGGAACCTTTGTCTTTCGGCCGTTGAGCTTAGCCATCGCTTTCTCCGAGAAGGAAAGCGGCGCCAGGCCCGGAGGACAGGAAAGGCATTTCTGTGTTCCGCTGTACAGGGCATCGATGTTCCAGTCGTCCATGCGGACTTCCGAACCGCCCAAGCTTGTCACGGTATCCACCAGATAGATCGCGTCCTTTCCTTTCATTAGTGTACCGATTTCGGCAACCGGATTCAACACGCCCGTGGACGTTTCTGCATGGACTACGGCTACAATCCGATACGACGTATCGCGAAGCTTTTGCGCTACCTCTTTGGGTATCACGGGTGTCCCCCAGGTAAATTCGAGGAAATCCACCGATGCCCCCAAACGTGTGGCCACCTCCCTCATCCTCTGACCGAAGACGCCGTTGATAAGGATGAGCACCCTGTCTCCGGGCTCCACAAGGTTCACAAAGCAAGCCTCCATCCCCGCTGAACCCGTACCCGAGAGGGGGATAGTAACTTCATTGCGCGTATTCATTATATTCCGGAGCATCATTTTCACTTCTTCCATTATCTCTAGAAAATAGGGATCAAGATGTCCGATAGTCTTGCGGCTGAGGGCTGCATACACTTCCGGAGGGACGCAGGAGGGTCCCGGTCCCATGAGCAGTATTTCCTCCACACCTTCCAACAGATTTTTCATACGATACATTCCTCCCCGATATTGACATTGCGCAGCTTATACCATATCACTCATTTTTTTTCCTGCAAAAATAAGTCAACTA
>JAFNGM010000235.1:11740-14416 GCA_017885225.1 Syntrophaceae bacterium
CGGAAACGATCAGCGTTCCCTCTTCTTCCATCTCCTTCAAC
The DNA here is from genome assembly GCA_017885225.1 of Syntrophaceae bacterium. Lineage (GTDB taxonomy): Bacteria > Desulfobacterota > Syntrophia > Syntrophales > UBA2185 > UBA2185. The sequence goes on from JAFNGM010000235.1 coordinate 11,782, forward strand.
CACTTGGGATGCTGCTTCTTCAGCCAGGCCCTCGTTACCCAGCCCGTCGTCATCGCATCCAGCGATCCCGGAGAACCAATGGTCCCCAGGTAGAGATGCACAAAGAAAAACGGTAAGATCACCACAAATCCCAATGCATGGAGCACAAACAGCCATCGCACCAGCCAGGAGGGGAACATCAATGGAAACCACATGATCAGCCCCGTGATCACCATGAGCACACCGAAAATGGCCACGGCCAGAAAGAACATCTTCTGCCCGGGATTGTATTTCCCTACTGCGGGAACTTCATCAACGTGCCAGAGATACCCCCCGGCAACCTTTATCCACTCCAGATCCTCCGGCATGGAAAATACCCCCGCCTCATGCCACCACATCTTAATCGCGAGCAAGAGGGCAAGAGCGAAGAAAAGTCCCGTAAAGTTGTGCAGATACTTCACTACAATCAATCCGCCCATGAGGTTCGCAATGGAGTTGAAGGAATGAAACATCATCGCCAGTCCCGTAAGACACAGGAACAGGCAGGAAAGCGCCAGCATCCAGTGTACTAATCTCTCATACCAATCTGTAGCCTGAATTAATCCTTTCTTCATGACTATTCACCCCCTTCCTTCTTTTCCGTGCCATTCTCATCGGGGGCCTTCGGCCCGTGGAGGACATAATGCAGGAATGATCCCGCCAGCACGCCCCCTGCCGCAAGCAGACTCAGCGGCTTCAGCACGTCTTTCCAGAGTACGATAGAGAGCGGAACGCTGGGATTAGTGGGCAGTTCATCATACACGCTTACCTTCTCCTGGAGGACATACACCAGATGAGTGCCATTTACATATTTATCGCCGTATACTACGGCATCGCCGCCAAGATCCTTCGCTCGCTTATAGGCTTTTTTCAGGAGTGCGTCCTTGTCGCCCCACAGAAGCGCGCCCGTAGGACAGGCCTTCGCACAGGCAGGCTCCAGATTATTGGCAAGTCTGCTTTCACACATATCGCATTTAGAAATTTTATCGGCCTTTTCATCGTATCTTGGAATATCGAAGGGGCAGGCCGATATACATTCCTTGCACGCGATACACTTCGCACGATTTAGCCCGACAGTTTGCATATCAGTATAGTAAAGAGCTCCGGAGGGGCATACTTTGACGCACGCCGCATCGGTGCAATGCATACAGGCATTGTGCCTGTAGAACCACTTCACTCCCCCCTTGCCGTCGGTCATCTCCTGGAATCTCATTAAAAGGAATGTGTTCCACTGGAGATCAGGCGGGTTCTGATATGTTCCCCTGGGTCTGGTCTGCCTTGCAGGAAGTTGGTTCCACTGTTTACAGGCAAGTTGACAGCCCCGGCAGCCGGTACATTTTGATGTATCAAAAAGTTTTATTTTCTCAGCCATGTTACTTCACCCCCTTCTTCACGACATTGACCATGAAAGCCTTGCTCTCGGGTATCATGGTATTGGCATCGCCAATGGTCGGCACCAGCAGGTTGGCTGCATCGCCATACGTAAATACTTCAGGCTTTTTGTCAATCTTACTATACGCCTTTTTCGGCCTTGCCTGAGTGATCCAGCCGAAGTGCCAGGGAATGCCCACTTCATGAATTATATTTCCATCGATATTGAAAGGTTTAAATCGCGGAGTGACTATAGCCGCGGCCTCAACCTCACCACGAGCTGATTTTACAATCACTTTTTCACCATTTTTGATGTCTTTTTCTTTCGCAAGCTCTACACTCATTTCGACAAACATGCCCGGCTGCATTTCCGCGAGCCATGGGCACCACCTCGTGAGTACTCCGGTCTGCCAGTGTTCACTGACACGGTAGGTACTGCAAATGAAGGGGAAGCGCGGATCACAACTTGCAACGCCGGAATACACATCCATATCAGAGCCAACACCGGGTTTGTCAAAGCGACGGATCGCCGGATTGTGCTTCTGGGGCGACATGAGGTTCTTTTCCACGGGGCATTCGAGAGGTTCGTAATGCTCGGGGAATGGACCATCAACCAGACCCGGCCCAAAGAGACTGGCCACGCCGTCCGGCTTCATGATGAACGGCGGTCTTCCGGAACCGGGATCACCGACTCCGTCGGGAACATCGCCCACCCATTTTTCACCCGTCCAGGTGATAACGGGACGTTTCGGATCCCAGGGTTTTCCGTCGAGATCCACAGAGGCACCGTTGTAAATAATACGGCGGTTGACCGGCCATGTCCAGGCCCACTCTGAATAGAGCCCGATACCGGATGCATCCTTTGTGCCCCGACGGGCAGCCATGTTTGTCGCGCCGTAGGAGCNNCCAGGAAGAACCCATTGATTTCCTTGGCCACCATATGGGGGTCATAGTGGTAATGGCCATCCAGCGTCTTTTTGCCATAGGGCCATGTAAGCTTTGTGATGGCTTCCTTATGGGGTCCATCCTCTTTCTCGTAAAGTTTTTTGACCTTGAAGTAGATCTCGCTCATGATGTCGCCGTCGGGCAGGGCCACTCCGGGGGGATTGACCGCCTTGTAGCGCCACTGCATTAAACGTCCGCTATTGGCGAGGCTTCCTTCCTTCTCAATGGAGGAGGCGCAGGGGAGCATAAAGACCTCGGTCTTGATCTTTGCCGGATCCATGCCGGGGCCTCTCCAGAAGGA
>JAFNGM010000236.1 GCA_017885225.1 Syntrophaceae bacterium
TGCGGACCAATTTCAAATATACTATAAATATACAAGAGTTCCCACGGGAAGAGATACTCTCCTACCCTGCAGCGGGGGACTACTTCAAGGTTACCACCCACATCGAATATATCAAGACCATAAAGAACCATATTTTTGTGATAGGTTGCGCTCTCAACGACGCGCAGTTAGCCGCTTTTTTCAATGACAAACGGTGCGAATACCGGTGGCTCTTAAACCGGGGAGATGATCTGGTTATGGAAAGGGACTTCAAGGTCAACAGTGTCCGTATCGATAATGAAGACATTCCACTCATCAGAACGGAAAATACTAAAAGGGGTTATGAGGTCTGGTGCGGTGACGATACGCTCAGAAAAAAATTGAACAAGCAGGCCAAGGTGGAAATCGAGATCGTCACCAAGAAATCTAAAGGCAGTAATACTTTCTCTGTGTATTTAGTGTACCCCACCAGGGGTATGGACATACTGTTCAACTATGAGGGGATAAGCTTCAAATATGTGAAAGAAGTCAGTTTCTTCTCCGGGAAGCAACCATATCCGGAGGTCACCGCAAAAAAAGGGAAATCGGTAAGACTGAGAATCAGTGACAATGAATGGATATTTCCCAACAGCGGTGTGACATTTTTTTGGGGTTTTTAAAGAAAATGAAAAAGTTGCGGGTTGGTATCATATTAGGCGGAATGTCTTCAGAAAGGGAGGTTTCGCTGAACAGCGGCAGAAACGTGTATGATAACCTGGATGCTGAATTTTATGAGGGAATACCCATCTTCATGAACGGAGAGGGGCGATTATGGATTATTTCGTGGCAGCTCATTTCGCAAAACACCACTGTGGATGTATCGGAGCGTTTGAAAAAAGAAGCCCGGAGGCTCTCTTACGAAGATCTCAAAACGGAAATCGATTTCGCCTTCATCTCTCTGCATGGAAAATACGGAGATGACGGATGCATCCAGGGGCTCCTGGAACTTCTGAGGATACCTTACACGGGACCGGGAATACTTGCATCGGCACTGGGAATGGACAAACACATGCAGCAAAAGATTCTGAGATCCGCGGGACTCGATGTTCCTGACAGCATGATCATCCAGGAGAAGGAGTGGCGGGAACGCAAAACAGAAGTTAAGAGGAAACTGCGTGATCATTTTGCATTTCCTTTCTTCATAAAGCCCACGCGAGAAGGATCGAGCATTGGGGTAAACGCTATCAGGGATGAGGGTTCTCTCGAACAGGGTATTGAAGAGGCCCTGAAATGGGATACTGCCGTCCTTGCAGAGGAGTATCTTGATGGAATAGAATTCTCATGCATCGTTCTGGAAGAGGATGGCGATGCGAAACCACTCGATCTCACGGAGATTCACCCCCAGAGTGAGTATTACACCTATGATGACAAATATATGCCGGGAAGGTGCAGAAAATTTACCCCACCGAAGAATATTACCCCTGAGGTCGTAGTAAAAATCAAAACGGAAGTCCTTAAAGCCTTCCATGCTTTGGGGTTCAGATCATATGGCCGGATCGATGGATTTCTTACAAAAAAGGGTCGGATCCTTATCACAGACCCTAATTCATCATCCGGCATGGCTCCCTCTTCATTCTTTTTTGAACAGGCAGCCTCTGCCGGAATGCTTCCCACAATGATCATATCTACACTGATCCGGAATGCGATCACAATCCACAAGGAAAAGCAGGGGCCTCTTTAGTAATGTTTTGCCATAGTATAGTCAATATTTAACCCGCCAGATGTACTATGGAATAAAGGGATATTTTGGATATGACTTTACAAGACAATAAAATATTATTATAGTCCACAGCCGAAGGCGATACGTATAGTCTTTTGAATGTTTCTGCAGCATTGTGAACACTGTCTCAATGAAGGTTATGGAAACATAGAAAAGTACTGTCAGGATCGAAAGAATTTCTTCAGGAGCATGTAACGTATGCAGGAAACAATTCCGCACAAACTCAAAGTCGGAATCATCATGGGAGGAGTCTCCTCGGAAAAAGAGGTTTCTCTGGAAAGCGGCAGAAATATCTTCAATAAAATAGATAGGACGAAATACGAACCTCTTTCCATCTTTATGGACAGCAAGGCAGCCCTCTGGGAAATACCGATTAAACTGTTGATGCGCAACTGTACAAAAGACATCGAGGAAGACCTTCCTGCAGAAGCAGCTCATATTCCATACGAAGAACTGACGTCCCGCGCGGAGTTCATTTATATCGGTCTCCACGGCAAGTACGGTGAAGATGGGTGTTTGCAGGGCCTGCTGGAATTTCTGAAGATCCCCTATACAGGCTCCGGCGTTCTCGGTTCCGCCCTGGGTATGGACAAGTATACCTGCAGAAAAGTCCTCGAGTTTAGCGGTATTGACGTACCCAAGACACTGCCTGTGAGCAGACGACAATGGGTACCTGAAAACAGCGCCGATGTTCTCGCCCGCATCGAGAAAGAGATCGGATTCCCCTGTGTGGTGAAACCAACAAGGGAAGGCTGCAGCACGGCAGTTAAAAAAGTGACCTCAAGCGCCGGCATAGCGAGTGCGCTCGAAGACGCTTTTATCTGGGACAATATGGCACTGATTGAGGAATTCCTCAACGGAATAGAGGTTACCTGCGGGGTGCTNNTTTCTCTATGGCCAGGGAGAGAATAAAACCCCCGCAAGAGTGCCGGATGAAATTTTAAAAAAAATACAGGACGTTTCAGTCCAGACCTTTCAGGCCCTTGACCTGAAAGGGTATGCAAGAATTGATATGTTTGTCAGAAAGGACGGACGCGTGGCAGTCCTTGAGCCGAATACATTGCCCGGAATGACGCCCTCTACCGTTCTTTTTCATCAGGCGGCGGCCTCCGGAATCACCCAGACGGAATTAATAGATCGGGTCATTCAGGCCGGCATTAAGGATCATGCAAAAAAGAGAGGCCCTTTATGATCAAAGGCATTGCCAATACCATCGAGGGGTTGGGGCNNCAGTATCCTGTCATCGATCGCGAATCTTGGAAAGGCAGGCGTGTTCCTTGGCACAGCCATTGTATATACCTTCATTCCCCCCTTGAAGATACGCAGGGTCATCAAACAGATCAGCTTTATCGGGGTTCAATCTTCCCTCATCGTCATCCTGACCGGGGCATTTACCGGGATGGTGCTTACCCTGCAATCGTACTACGCGATGTCAAAATTCGGCGCGGAGGCTCTCTTGGGCCCTGCCGTGGCATTGTCCCTCATCCGCGAGCTCGGGCCGGTAACTTCGGCATTGATGGTCACAGGCAGAGCAGGATCTGCCCTGGCGGCAGAAATCGGCATCATGCGGATCAGCGAACAGATCGACGCCATAGAGGTAATGGCCCTCAATCCCTACAGATATCTCATTGTTCCAAATCTTCTCGCAGGGATCATTTCCTTTCCCCTCATGGCTTCCATCTTTAATGTCGTCGGCATTTACGGCGGGTATCTCGTAGGGGTTCAGTTGCTCGGAGTCAGTGAAGGCGGCTACTTCGGGGAGATGATCACCTTTATTAATATGGAAGAAATCCGGATTGGTCTTTATAAATCATTGAGCTTTGGATTGATTGTAACATGGATCTGCTGCTACAAAGGCTTCTACACAACGTACGGCGCGGCAGGGGTCAGTAAGGCGACAACGGAAGCGGTGGTTACCTCTTCCATACTGATCCTTGTCTGGGATTATTTTCTCACTTCCGTCTTGTTTTGAGTATGATTGAAGTTATTGACCTTCATAAGTCGCTCAACGGCGTTCAAGTCCTCAAGGGCATCAACTTTAAGGTTGAGAAAGGGGAAATCCTTGCCCTCATGGGAAAAAGCGGCCATGGAAAATCCGTTCTCCTCAAGCACATTGTCGGCATCTTGAAGCCTGACCGGGGGAATATTCTTATTGACGGCGAGGATATTGGTACAAGCAGGGGTACGGCATTGGAACGACTGCGGAGCAAGCTTGGATATCTCTTTCAAGGGGGAGCCCTTTTTGATTCCATCAATGTGTTTGAGAATGTGGCCTTTCCCCTCAGGGAAAAGACCAGTTTGCCTAAGGAAAAGATTCGAGAAAAGGTCCTCCAGGAACTGGAGCAGGTGGGTTTGCCCGGAGTAGAAAACAAATATCCTGCTGAACTGAGCGGAGGAATGAAAAAAAGGGTGGCCCTGGCGCGATGTCTTTGCACAGACCCGGAGATAATGCTGTTTGATGAACCGACAACAGGGCTCGATACCGTGACAGCCCGATCCATCAACAATTTGATCAAGGAAACCCACGATCGTATCAAGTTTACGGGTGTAATGATTACCCATGACATAAACCAGGTCCTCTCCATCGTCCAGAAGGTAGCTGTTCTGGACGCGGGAACGATTGAATTTACCGGGACGCCGCAGGAAATCCAGGCAACAACGGATCCCATAGTGCGACAATTCTTTAACAACAATGCGTAGAAGGCTCCACTGCCATTCGGTGAGTGCCTTTTGTGCGACAAGAAGTTTCACAGGAGTGAATAGAAATTTTGGAAAAAGGAGTCGGTGATGAGAAAATTCAGCCTTGAGCTTAATGTAGGAATCTTTTTTATCGTCGGTATTCTCTGTCTGGCATATCTCTCTATCAAGCTGGGGAAGCTTGACTTTGTGAGTTCAAAGGATACCACCATCTATGCAACCTTCTCCAACATCGGAGGGCTGAAGGTGGGAGCAGAAGTTCAAATTGCCGGTGTCACTATCGGGCGCGTGAAGACAATCACCCTGGATGAATACCAGGCAAAAGTGAAACTCCAGGTTTCGACAGCGGTGCCTATTCAAGATGATGCTATTGCCAGTATCAAAACCAAGGGACTCGTTGGAGAAAAGTTTGTCGAGATAACGCCGGGGGGATCGGACAGCGTTATTGCCAATGGCGGAAAGATCCAGGATACCCAGCCTCCATTCGATGTTGAGCGGGCCATTTCCAAGTGGGTTTTCGGCAAAGCTTCGGATTAGCGGAGGGTACGTTGAAACGTTACCGGTGGTTGATACTCTTCCTGATAATTATCAGCTCTGTTTCCTTCCTCCCCATAACAGGCTACACCGAGACTTCATCTCCTCAGCATGAATCAATCCAATCCGCTGAACCGCCTCCTGCTTCGGATGCTTCTGAAGCGGATGATATGGAGGAGGTGAAAGGCAAGGAGGACAAAGAGGAAGAAGAGCCTCCGGGCGAGGATCCCACGAGCCAGGAAGAAGGTTCGGTAAAAAAGGAGGAACAAGACAAAAAGGAAGAGGGAGCAACAGATGAGGATGAAGAGGACGAGGAATACCTGGAAGAAGAGGAGATGGAAACCATTGCTGATCCTCTCAAGCCCTTCAACCAACTCATGTTCGCTTTCAATGACAAGCTCTACTTCTATTTGCTGAAACCTGTCGCCCAGGCGTATGAAGCCGTGTTGCCCGAGCCTGTTAGAGTATCCGTCCGCAACTTTATCTCGAATATTACCACACCCGTGCGTTTGCTCAACTGCATTCTCCAGGGCAAAGTGGAGAAGGCGGGAACAGAATATGCCCGCTTCATGGTCAACACGATCGCAGGAGGACTGGGCTTCTTCGATGTGGCGAAAAAATACCATAATCTGGAAAAACATGACGAAGATTTCGGACAGACCCTCGGATTTTACGGTTTGAAGGAGGGATTTTATATTGTATGGCCTTTTTTCGGTCCGTCCAACATAAGAGATACGCTGGGTTTGATCGGTGATTTTTTTTCCGACCCCTTTGTGTACGTGAATCCTACTACGGATCTAAGAATAACAAACATCAACTCAGATATTCATAGCGGTATCAATGCGACCTACAGGGTCAATGAAACATCTTTAACCCTCGGTACATATGAGGAATTCAAGGAGTCTTCTATCGATCCCTATGTTTCTATGCGAAGCGCGTATTTTGAAATGCGCAGAAAAAAAATTAAAGAGTGATTTTTAAAATACCAAAAAGAAAGTGAGAATATTGCATATGCGGAAAAGAAACATTTACTGTGTTGCCATGATGCTGACACTGCTCCTGGTGCTGCCATATTCTGTCTGGGCAAGTGCACCGAAGGAACAGGTACGGGAAAAAGCAGATAAGGTTTTGAAAATCCTCAATGATCCGGCACTGAAAGATAACAAGGAAAAGCGCCGTGATATGGTAACGACAATCGTGGAGGAAATGATCGACTGGCAGGAAGTAGGAAGGCGGGCTCTGGCCATTCACTGGCGAAAGAGAACCCCCGAGGAGAGAAAAGAATTTATCGCTCTTTTCCGCGATCTCCTGAAAAGGACCTACAGTGATAAGCTGGATCTATACGCGGGAGAGTCGATCATCTATGACTCTGAAAAAATTGAGGGAACTCGGGCTGTGGTGAAAACCCGGATGATCAACAAGAAAAAGGGAGAAGAGGCGACCGTAGAGTATCGTCTTATCCAAAAAGGTGATCAATGGCTTGGATACGATCTGGTCATTGAGGGAATAAGCGCGGTCAATAATTACCGTGTGCAGTTCAATGAGGTCATTACGAACTCTTCCTATGAGAACCTGATAAAAAAGATGAAGAACCGTGAATTCAGAATAAGGGAGGGATCGAAAGATTCCAAGGGCTCCAAGAAGTAGAGGTGAGATTTCGCCTTATAAAAGTATTGACAGATCAAAAAAAATTACTATATTAAGCCTGCTTTGAGCGCTTTATTACTGAGTAAATTGTATCATGTATTTCAGCACATCACAGAAATCTATCGCAAATAACGCATTTCAACAGGCTGAGAAAATGGCGGGGCGATATTTCCGTCTAAACCCGGAAGTGATGAAAAATCATCGCTATGATATAAAAACTCTGGCCTATCTTGAAGACCATGAAGTGAAGGATGGGGCATTTGCCCATTTATGCAGATACCATTATAAAAAAGATGACCGATCAGATCAGTTGGACAGCTTTTATTTCTACAGGATATGCCTCCAGGATAACAGAATTCTCGATGCTATAGACCGGGGCCACTCTTTCATTAAACTAAATCCATTGTTACTCTATATTGCCGCTCATGAGCTTGTACATATCATAAGATTTGAAGCGAGAGAAATTGACTTCGACGCGTCACGGGAAGAAAAAGAACGGGAAGAAGACAAAGTAACCGCAATCACGAGAGATATTCTTCAGTCATGCATTTCTCCCGACCTGAAACTCATACTCGATTGCTTCAGCAATCGTTACAAAATAGGAGATATATTTAATTGAGATTACACGTATTGGCGGAGGTTTTACATGCCGATTTATGAGTATAAATGCACAAAGTGCGCAAAAGAATTCGAGTTATTCCAGAATATTACTGCCCCTGCTGCAAAGAGGTGCACATTCTGCAGGGGTCCCGTGAACAAGCTGATTTCTATGTCATCTTTTCATTTGAAGGGATCGGGATGGTATGTCACTGATTACGGCGGAAAGAAGGCGCCTTCAAGTGAACCCCAAAAAGATGATACAGTAAAATCCGGAACAACTGAACCGGCAAAAGCTGAGTCCACATCGAAAACAAGCACGGACGTCGAATAATATGTAAAATATTTTTTAGAAAAGGTGACATCTTTTTTTATACGCCACCTTTTTTGCTCCTGTGATTTTTCTTAAATCAACAAGTAAATCAGCATCCTATATCTCAGAAAATTTTTAAAATACCAGTTTTATCCCCTCATTTTCCATAATATTTATTAGTATTGCATTTTGTAAGACAATGTAGGATACTGAGCACGTTTTCTCGATTTAATTTTTTAACGTATCTTTTAGGGGAGTGTATA
>JAFNGM010000237.1 GCA_017885225.1 Syntrophaceae bacterium
GTTCCCGACTTTGGGAAGACCGAACGTAACCGTATTATCGGCTTTTACTGCCACTCCCATAATCTCTCCCGTGTCGCCATGGACGCCGGAGGGTATATCAAGACTGAGGACTATTTTGCCGCTCTCATTGATTAACTGAATCACCTCTTTGTAGAGACCTGTTGCCTCCCGGTCAAACCCGGTGCCGAAAAGCGCATCCACAATTGCGTGACAATGGAAAACGTCTTTTCTCGCTTCCTCAATGGATTTAATAATGCTGACGTCAACGGGGAGTTTCAAGGTTACATTCCAATTGGTTCTTGCCGCTCCTTTAAATTTATCCGGATCTCCGACGATGAATACCTTTACGAATCCACCGTTGCTGTGAATTTTTCGCGCGACGACAAGTCCGTCACCGCCGTTGTTGCCGACACCGCAGAACACAACAAATTTTTTATCCTGAATGCCAATCTCCTGTTCCAAGACAAATGCCGATGCCAGTCCTGCGTTTTCCATGAGAATCTCTTCCGGTATATCAAGTTTTTCTACGGCAAACCGGTCCATGTACCTCATATTACCAACTCTACTGACTTTCATTTTGTACTCCTCTTAAATCAATGTCACTGACTTACCTACTCTCACCACGCTTCTCTCCTGATTATTTCCATTCCCTGATGGGAGAGGTTTGAGGGGAGGGCAATGCTTAACTGAAGTCAACGACATAACCTCTTTAGTAGCCACGCCCTTCCTGGCAGGTATAATGTATTTATCGCCGATTATCAAGGATGATCTTATGGAAATTGAAAACCGTGTTGAATCGAATACAAAGCGCCCAGTGCCATCGTGCCGCGTTGATGTGTGGCCTCACGCTTCCAAAACCAAAACGTTCTTGACATGATTTTCCTTTCGCATCATAATCCATACCACTCTGTTCCTTCTTGACTGTGTGACGTCACAGACAAGGACCAGGAACACTATGAATGATAAAATGTGCATGAGGTGATGCCATGACGAAAGTGATGATCCATCCCGCGACCTACGAGAATACCCGGGAGGCGGTAGACCGGGCTTTTGAGATATTCCCTCTGCAATTGCAAGGCAAGAAAGTTCTGATAAAACCCAATGTTCTACGGTCCTCGCGGGCGGAAGAAGGCATCGTGACCAATCCTGCCGTGCTCCGAGCCGTGGTGGAAAAAGTAGAGACGTTGAAACCGGCCTCGATTATTGTGGGCGACAATCCGGGCCTTTTCAACTATGGGGCGAACGAGGAAAGCTTCCGGAGTGCCGGGTTGATGGAGGCGGCCAAGGGCTATTATCAGAACATCGGGAACGATTCCCGGAAGGTTGACTTCAATCCCGCATTTCTCCCTACAGTCAGCGTTTCCAGGGCCGTCCTCGATGCGGACATCGTCATCAGCCTGCCGAAATTCAAAACCCATGGCCTCACCGTCATGACCGGAGCGATAAAAAACAGTTACGGCATTCTGCCTGGCGCACAGAAAGCCTGGCTGCATAAGGAATCCGGCGGTCCGGTGCGTTTCCAGGAGATACTGGTTGATGTGTTCCGTCTCCGGGTACCCGACCTGTTCATTATGGACGCCGTGGTTGGTATGGAGGGGAATGGACCTGCGTCTCCTGACCTCAGGGACATCGGCCTCATTCTTGCCTCAGATAACGCCGTCGCAATGGATGCCATCGTGGCAACAATGATGGGGTGCGAGCCGGGAAGTCTGCGGATCCTTCAGAAGGCAAGGGAAGTGGGTCTGGGGGACTATGACCTCAGTACGATTGAAGTCATCGGGGAATTGAAACCTCTGCCTGATTTCAAACTACCTCCCTTCAGCGGCCAGGCTATTCTCAGCAACGAAACCATTCAAGCGCTGATTAAAAATCGTATGCTTATGCGTCCACACGCTGATCCTGAATTGTGCACGGCTTGCGGCACCTGCATTGATCAGTGTCCCGTATCAGCGCTGTCCATGAATGAAGAGAACCTCCCTCTGGTGAATGTCGACTTGTGTATCGCCTGTTTTTGCTGCCAGGAAATCTGTCCTGAGAAGGCCATTACATTGAGGTGAAGCTCCTCGCACAGGGCGATTCATTCTGACCGTTTTCGTAAATTGTCAAGATTCATCGCCGTCTTTTTGCTCCTCGGCATGAACGTGAGATAAAGATGAATGTAAGCATTAAACGTCATACAAAGACTATCATATAACATGGAGGTTATTGCATGATAAAGGAAATTACTGCGAAGAAGCTCAACACCGAACGTTTCATCAATGAAAAAGTGAAGGAAATCAGGGACGCTGTAGGGGACGGAACAGCGATCAACGCCCTCTCCGGAGGGGTCGATTCATCTACGGTTACAATGCTTGGGGATCGGGCTCTCGGGAATCGCCTCAAGACCGTCTTTGTCGAGAATGGCCTCATGCGCGAGGGAGAGCCCGAACGGGTTGCGGCTCTTTTTCGCAAGTTCGGCGTCACCGTTGAAATCGTCGATGCACGCAAAGATTTTTTTAATGCCCTCAAGGGAATCAAAGACCCGGAGGAGAAGCGCGAGGCCATTACCCAGACTTTTTACCGAAAAGTATTTGGCCGCATCGTCAAGAAAAGCAAGGCAAAGCATCTTCTCCAGGGAACTATCCTGACCGATGTCGATGAAACCATCGCAGGAATCAAGCGGCAGCACAATGTCTTCGAACAGCTTGGTATTGACCCGCAGGAGGCGTTTGGATACCGCATTATTGAGCCTCTCGTTCAGCTCCGAAAGGACGGCGTGAGAAAAGTGGGAGAAGCCCTCGGCCTTCCGGCAGAGCTCTTCGAGCGCATCCCATTTCCGGGGCCTGCGCTCTCGGCGCGGGTAATCGGCGAGGTAACGCCAGAGCGTATCGACACCGTGCGCAAGGCAACTGTCGTTGTCGAACGCCTGCTCAAAGGTACCGGCGCATTCCAGTACATGGCGATCCTGCATGAAGACCGCGTGACGGGCATGCGCGACGGCAAGCGCGATTTCGGTCAGCAGATCGAGGTGCGCTGCTGGGAGAGCGTTGACGCCCGTATTGCGACACCGACGCGGCTTTCATTTGAAACCCTTGAGAAGCTCGCACGGAATATCATTCGTGAGGTGCCCGGCATCGTCAGCGTCACATACAACATCGCGTCGAAGCCGCCCTCAACGATTGAGGCGGTCTAACGGCGGTTAAGTATTCAGGTTAGGAAATGATGATAGATTCCTAATAAGTCTCATTGCATCCCTCTTAGTCATTCCGGACTTGATCCGGAATCCAGTTCTTTTCGATAATTACATTTACTCTGGATTCCGGCTTTTGCCGGAATGACAAATGGGTGCATTTTCGGTCTTTTTGCGAGTTTGCTTCGCTTACTTCAGCTCACCCGATGGCTTGTATTATATCCAACCCGAATTCTGTCTCTTTTTTTATGACCTGATAAAACCTCAGGGGAATCTTTCTGACTTTCGCCCATTCCACCACCCCATAGGTCGGGCGTCTTGGCCGACACCATTGTTTTCGGTTGACGTGTATACAGCATTTATCTTATGTTAGCACACGATAGCATGGAAATCTGCAAGGACCTTTGTTCATGCCTGCCGGGCAAATGTGATGGGAAGAAAGTGCAGCGGCCACTCACGCTGGCCGGAATGGTGTGAACCTGTTTAAGAAATAATTGAAAAACGAGGAGGGACAGAGTGATGGGTAAAATTACAATAGACAGGAATGCTTTCGTGTATCCCATGCCGATGGTCCTGGTCGGCGCCGTTGTGAACGAAAAGGCAAATTTCATGGCTGTCGGCTGGGTGTCTAGGGTGAACTTCAATCCTCCCATGATTGCCGTCGCGTTGGGGAAAATGCATTATACGAACAAGGGTATCCATAAAAATAAAGCCTTCAGCGTGAACATTCCTGGAATGGACCTCATGGAAAAAGTGGATTATTGCGGACTTGTTTCCGGTGAGAAGAGCGACAAGTCTGAGGTGTTCGATGTGTTTTACGGTGATCTCACCAATGCCCCGATGATACGAGAATGTCCACTGTGCATGGAGTGCAGATTGGTGAACGCTGTTGACTTGCCGTCAAATACCCTTTTCATCGCGGAAATCATCAATACATACTCGGAAGAGCGCTATTTAACCGACGGGAAACCGGACATTGAAAAGATACATCCCTTTACCCTAACCATGCCTGATAACAACTATTGGAAAGTTGGTGAAAGGGCGGGAAAGGCGTGGAGCATAGGGAGGAATTTCCGGAGATTCTAAAGATCGATTGATAAACATATTTCCATCGTGATATAGTCCGAAGAAATTTGATATTTTACAGATATATAATAAAAAAACACCATGAAAATCGTCGATAGATTAGTGAGTCAACTTTTCAGGTTAAACCTGCAGAACCGCTTGGTAGTGGGCTTCCTGATAGCCACGTTTATCACCGGTTTCGTCGCTACTGTGGTAAGCATATGGACGATCAACAAAAGTACCATAGACGAGGTACAGAACAGGGTCAGGCAGGACATCAATACGGCAAAATTGATTTATAATCAAACCCTGGAAAAGATAACATCGCAGATCATATTTACTGCGGAGGGCCTGGATCTGCATGTGACCATAGCCAGCCGCGACTACGTCAAAATGGAGAACCTGCGAAGTTTAATCCGTTATGAACAGGAAGCTAAGCCGCAAAATGATACTATCTCCCTTGATATGATCACGGTGGTGGACGCCCTTGGAAATGTCCTGTACAGGGCAGCCAATCCGGACATCAAGGGTGACAGTATGCTTTGGTTGCCGATCGTGAAAAACTGTCTGGAAAAAAAATCGCTGCAGCTATCAACAGAACTCATGTCCATTAAAAATATTCTCAGGGAAAATCCAAATCTTGCGGAGCGGGTCAAGATGGAAATCATCAAAATACCTCTCTCTTATGAACCGGGAGAAAAACAGCTCTCCGACGGTATGGTCATGATGGCAGCATATCCGCTCTACGATAAGAAAAAGAATTTGCTGGGGGCTATGGTTGGGGGAGTTCTTTTGAACAAAGACAATACCATCGTGGACAGAGTAAAAGAAACCATATATCAGGGGGAAAAATACAAAGGCCGCGATATGGGTGTGGCAACCATATTTCAAGGTGGTGTAAGAATATCCACCAACGTTATGACAAAAGAGAACAAGAGGGCTATTGGTACAACCTTATCGAAGGAGGTCTATAACAGAGTTATCCTAGAGGGCAAAGACTGGGTCGGTAGGGCTTTTGTGGTCGATGACTGGTATATAACCACCTACACCCCTATCTACGATATGAACAAAAATCTTATCGGCATCCTCTATGTAGGACTGCTGGAGGCAAAGTACAGGGACATAAAGTGGCATGCTATCTGGACAAATTTGGGAATAACAGGTCTGGGCATGGTTATCGCTTTTATCATTTCCTTCTACCTTGGCAATACTATCATAAAAAGAATACGAATGCTAAAGGAGGCCGCGGAAGCGATCGCTGCGGGCAATTTAGACTACAAACTGTCCCCCGATAAAATCTCCGGGTTTGACATGCTTGACGAGGCTTTCAATTATATGTCTAAATCCTTGAAGGACCACGATGCAAAATTGCACAAGGCTCATCAGCAACTGGCAAGGACGGAAAGATTGACTGCCCTCGGCGAAATGGCGGCTGGGGTAGCCCATGAGATAAACAACCCCTTGGGAGGGATACTCCTTTACAGCAACCTTGTCCTCGAGGATGTTCCTGAAAATTCTCCCGCACGGGAAAACATGCAGAAGATCATCTATCAAACGAACAGGTGTAAAGGAATTGTTCAAAATTTGCTGGACTTTGCCAGGACGCCGACGGGCGATATGCTTCCTCTTAAGATTAACAATGTCATCAATACCTCTCTCAACCTGGTAAAAGACCAGTCCATGTTCCACGGTATAGAAGTAAAGGCCGACTTTGCTAAGGATCTTCCGGAGGTGATCGGCGACAGGGCGCGGCTGGAAGAGGTTTTTTTAAATCTGTTCATTAATGCCACCGATGCTATGAAAGGTAAGGGGACGCTTACGATAACTACCAGGCTGAGTGGAAACAATTCGGTAAAAATCACTGTTTCAGATACGGGGGAAGGCATCGCCAAGGAACATCTCCCTCATATATTTGAGCCTTTCTTTACAACAAAAGAACCTGGCAAGGGAACAGGATTGGGACTTTCCATCGTATATGGTATTATCAGAAAGCATAACGGCTTTATCGATGCGGAAAGCGAACCGGAGAAGGGAACAACCTTCATTGTCTCACTGCCCTTATATATGGGTAAATTCGACGGTATGGATGAGGATGTTTTTTACAGTTGATGGTGTAACTCTTGGAAGAGAAAAGAAGGTATGGTGACGACGAAAAAGAAAATACTCATCATCGATGACGAAGAATCCATAAGGGATGGATGTGTGCAGGTCCTTTCACGCAAAGGTTACCAGGTTGAAAGTACCGGGGGTGCGCTCCAGGGGCTGGAGATGGCGCTCAGGAATGTCTATGACACAATTCTGTTGGACATACGGATGCCCGGAATGGATGGACTGGAAATTCTCAAAAAAATTAAAGTCGAGAAAAACATCTCGGCAAAAGTCATTATTATTACCGGTTATGGCAGTATTCCGCTCGCTGTCGAGGCGATGAGAAACGGCGCCTTTAATTTTCTCACAAAACCATACTCCGCGTCTGATCTCAGAGAAGCAGTGGAGGACGCCCTTACCCAGTGTGATACGGGTGTCGCGGAAAAGGGACTTTCCGTCTTGATCGGAAACAGCGACTATATGAAAGAGCTCAAAGAGTCCATTAGAAGGATCGCGCAGACAGACAGCACTGTCCTCATTACAGGAGAGAGCGGTACAGGAAAGGAACTTGTCGCGCACACCATCCATAACCTCAGTAAAAGGTGTGACCAATCCTTTATTCCCGTTGACTGTTCTTCGCTTGTGGAGAACCTCATGGAAAGCGAACTGTTCGGACATGTCAAAGGCGCGTTCAGCGGAGCCACCGAATCGCGGGAGGGTCGCTTTCAAATAGCCGACAAGGGGACCTTGTTTCTGGATGAAATTTCCAACATCAACCTCAACATTCAGGCGAAGCTGCTGCGGGTGATCCAGGAGCAGGAGGTACCCAGGGTGGGCAGATCATTGCCCGAGAAGGTCGATGTCAGGCTCATTGCGGCGACAAATAGAGATATCAGGGCGGAAATCGATACGGGGAGGTTCAGGGAGGATCTGTTCTACAGGATTTCCGTCGTGCCTCTCAATATTAAACCGCTGAGAGAACATAAATCTGATATTCTGCTCATAGCCCAGCATTACCTGGATATATACATAGAGAAATACGAAAGCAAGGTGCGACGCTTCTCCGAAGAAGCAATAAAATCCCTCATATCATACAGGTGGCCCGGTAATGTGAGGGAACTGAAAAATACCATAGAGCGCCTCTGTGTGCTCTGTGACCACGAGATTGTCGACATGTCTGATATATTTTACTACGGGCAAAACGATCAGGCTAAAGCCCCGGTGGTGGATTCTTCCACGGGCAGGGTGACCCTTATAGATGTGGAGAAAGAACATATCGAAAAAGCCCTGCATCACTTTCATTTCCAGATCAATAAAACAGCCAAATTCCTGGGTATCGACAGAAAGACCCTGCGGATAAAAATGCGTAATTTTGGAATAAAGATCGAGAATCAGTAAAAACCAACAGCACCCTCAGGGGGTCATCTGCCTCTTGTGCGGG
>JAFNGM010000238.1:0-9662 GCA_017885225.1 Syntrophaceae bacterium
CGCAAGGGACTTAAAATCCCTCGATACTTAGTATCGTGCCGGTTCGACTCCGGCCCTAGGCACCACTAAAATCAGGGGGTTAGCTGACATTGCTATACCCCTTCATCGTTTGTCGTGTCCCCTGATTCAAGCCTGACCCCGTGTAGCCGTGTAGACCCCGCTTATAAATCATCCCCATTTCCATTCCTCCCCTTGATCTTTTCCATTACGTTTTCTATTTCGATAATCCAGAAATTCTATCATCACCCAGAGCAATATAAGATACAAAGGATTACCATAAAACAAAAACACGGGTATTAAGAGTAACGTGATCACAAGAAGGATTTTTACAACCTTGTCAGTAAAGACAAAATCCAATGCTCTGTTAATACTTTCAAGTAAATTCATTTACTCACTTTCCTTAATCTTCTGCGCTTAGTTTTGGGTTTCAGTGTATTCCCTGAGCTTTCCAATCTTTCAAGTGCTAAGTAAAGAAAAGAAGGGATTTCCCTGACGCCCCTTTCCCACATTGAAACCGCTTGATTTGTAACGCCCAGGACAGCCGCCAACTGGTTTTGGCTCCAATCGTTTTTGACTCTCCATTTTCGTAGTTCAATCGGTTTCATGATTGTTAAATAAAACGTTGTTTCATATTAATCAAGGTATTTTTTATTATGAAAAATGGGTTTTGTTTTGATCAATCCATTTATCAAGGTCAAGTATATCAACCAAGAGCCGACGCACATCCAAAAAAGCCTTGGTGCTCGTTTTTTAAAAGGCCTAATCCAAATTCGGCATACTTGTCTCAAATGTCTTTCTTCCCGAAAGGGAGAATCTGATAATATTTATAGATATACGCGCTTTTAAATGATTATCAATGAAATTTGTCTATTGATTTTTTAAATAATCAGGAGCATACTTACACAATATTTAAATAAGGCATCGTCAAAAGGTTAACAACTAATTGAATCCGTTTTACAAGGGTGGTGCCATGAAAGAGCTATTGAAACCCCGTTTCTGAAAAGAGTCGGGGTTTTGTGTTTGAAAAACTATAGATAATCATGAGTATTAATATACTAAGGAGGGCTGATAGATGCGTTACGCACTTAGGATTATAAGTGTTGCTTCTCTTGTGCTGTTTACAACAGCGTGTGGTTCATTTACTGCGAGTCACAATCGGGCGATCCTCAAGCTTGATTCCGCATGGCTGCAGTCAAACATCAAGATCCTCGAAAGCGATGGACGTCGCCAGTTCAAGGCAACAAAGCAACAGGCCTTTGAGGCGTCACAGTTAACCATTCGCCGTCTCGGCATGGTCGTCGAGGAACAGAATTACGAGACCGGATTCTTGTTAGCTACTGCACCGGCACCGATCCCGTTGACAATGTCGGAATGGGCGGAGGTTCAGACACACGATACAGATGAATTTCGGACCATCATTTCTGAAGAGGTGGGAACTCTCAGTTTATTTGCGATATTGGATCCATCAGGCAAGGATGTGTTGAGCAACGTTTTTATCACCGAGAAAGAGGGTAAGGTTGAAGTCTCAATCGGTCTGAGGCTTAGAAGCACAAAAGCCACTACCGAAAAGGTCAAGCGGTTGCAAGCGCCACCGACCGCGGTGCGCATGGGGATACGAAAATTCTGGAGCGCCTTTGAGGGAGAACTTGGTTCTCTTGTCGGTAGGGAAACGCCTGCAGAGATCAAACCAGTCGCTTCCCGACCGGCCAAAAAGCCCGCAAGTCCACCAAAAAGCGCTATACAAAAATCCGTTCGGTCCGAAGTCAATCCATACGCCGTTGCCGTCATCATCGGTAACAAAAGTTATGGGGATCGTGCCCCAACAGTCGATTACGCACACAATGACGCCGCAGCAATGAAGCAGTTCATTCTCGAAGTCCTCGGATTAAACGAAAACAATGTCATCAACCTGCGGGATGTGACGCGGGCCGACATGGAGGCTGTGTTCGGTAATGATAGAACTCCCAAGGGTAAGCTTTGGCAATGGGTGCGACCTCGCAAATCGGATGTGTTCGTCTTCTACTCCGGGCATGGCGTACCGGGACTGAAGGACGGGCGCGAGTATCTCTGGCCAGTGGACGGGAATCTCACTACGCCCGAGATATTCGGATACCCGCTTGAACTACTCTATAGAAATCTTGACCAGATAGAGGCACGATCCGTGACGGTGTTTATTGACGCCTGCTTTTCAGGGGAAAGTTCACGCGGTACCCTCATCCGCGGAGCATCTGGGGTACGCGTGACTCCCAAAAAGAGCGCAGAGTCGACATGCACCATTTTATCGGCAACCAGCCAGGGCCAAGTCGCAAGTTGGGATGATGAGAACGGTCACGGCCTCTTTACAAAGCATCTTCTTGATGCGCTCAAAGGTGCCGCAGATGAGAAGCCCTATGGGAACGGTGACGGCCGTGTCACATTAATCGAAATCAAGAATTACCTGGACAGTGAAATGACATACGCCGCGAGACGGCGCTTCGGAAGAGAGCAAAACGCGACAGTCATTGGACAGCCGGAAAACGTGATTGTAATCCCGCGCCAATAGCGAAATAGTTCGGTGTGCGAATTGTGATGACCAGCCGTAATGTGTACGTTCAGTATCGGGTTTGCCGATGATGAAATTGGCAAAAAGTTGGGCAATGGTTTAGGGGTGCCTTGAATCCGGTAGCGAGCGTATTCCCCGTAGCTTGCTGCGGGGNNGCGGGGTAAGCGAGCGAATGGGGAATATAATTATTCCTTATGGATCGAAGATTCTCCGCAGTTTACTGCGGAGAGCTTCAATTCTCAGATATTCATGGCATGGCCATGAAATCGCCCTGCCTATGAACATGTCTGCCCGTAATCGTTGCCCCTCAGGCCTATCCAGGAGCGAAGACTCGCAGGGTATGCCGTGTAAAACGTATGACTTGTAATATTCTCCAGTTTAATATACTAACTCTCTTTAGTACAGGCAAGTTCTGTCAAACAGAAACAACATTCTCCTCGACTATCATGTATGAGGAACGGGACGTCGGTTGACATTTGAGTAGCCGTGGATTTATGCACTACCGACCACCGGATAATTTCACAGCTTTTCCCGCGGTGTCCTTCCTGAAAGTGAGTGTTTGACATTTTTCAAGGTAATGGCTCTATTTCAAACCGTAATAAACAATTCACTCCCGATGACAGACATCAACACAACACCTCACATTTTGTGGTCAATATTTAATTGACATACAAAAACGTTATTCTTATACTTCATCGCTCAAAAGAGGAGTTCTTATCAATATAATAAGGAGAGGAATTATTTGAAACGGTTATATTCAATCGGTTTGGTTTTAATCATCCTGCAGGTGGCGCTTGCAGGACATGCCTTTGGTGCCACTCTCCTGGTGATGCCAGATCGCCACCATGTGGAAGATGCTTCATTGCCTGGTATCTCCATCAATCATCCGGTCAGTGTGGTCGCGGAGCATAATAATGTTCCTTCACCTGTGAGGATGTGTACAATGGAAAGCGGTGTTTATCTTACTAAGATGGATGAATTGACGGATGCCGCCGTTGCATCCGCGGAAGATGTACTACGGCGGAAAAACATTCACGTGAAAGCCGACTCAAAAAAAGTTTTGCGCATTTCTATCAGCGAAGCCCATTGTGTCATGGAACGCCCCTCTTTTTGGAACGCCGTTTTTCAATATACGGTCACATTAACCGTCTCATTTGATGATGATGTTATAAAGGAATTTGCGGGATCGCACGGAACCGGATCCGCGACGGCGGCCAACATCGCCATTTCGGATGCAATAAACTTCGCGGTTCTTAAAATGTTCAAGGATCAAGAGATCATCGCCTATTTGTCAAGATAATGAAGGGGTCGGCCCGCACAGTGCCTGTCAACTGCAATTATGGTGGGAACAGTATATAAAGAAAGAAAGGTAAAAACTATGAAACTCAGCACGAAACTAATGACCATTACACTATTCTTCATATTTCTGATTGCGGGTTGTCGGTCGTTTCCCACCGCTTCAGACAACTACACCCAGAAAGCCCGGCAATTCAAGCCGGCGCCGGGCTGGGCGGGTGTTTACGTCTTGCGCCCCAATCAGTTTGTCGCTTCAGGATCGAATATCAAGGTTTTTCTCGACCACAAAAAAGTCGGTATGTTGCCCCCGGGGACTTTTATTTATGGAGAAGTAATGCCACGCGAGCATTTTCTGGAACTGGCGGAAATGCCCGGAGCCGCGAACAAATCTCTTCGGTTTAAGGCGGAGGAGGGGAAGTGCTATTTCTTTAAGACGGAAGTCGGCTTTGCACGCCAGATTATAGAGCTGCTTTCCGAAGAAGAGGGCAAAGAGCTTGTCAAAAGCTATAAACAAAGCGGCTTCAATGAGTTCGACTCCACGGGGAAGGATGCGATTAAATAACAACTGCTCAAGGAGAACTTTATGTATCGCGTTGGCATAATGTTGGCTGCGCTTGTCATGATGGCGTCTTGTATATCCTGCGTTACACCCAAAATGGCGGCAGATTCAGGGAAGATCCATCTCGCAGCCCAATCCGGTGACAGGGCCGGAGTCGATGCTGCGTTGCAATCCGGAAGTTCTGTCGATCAGACGGACAACTATGGGAGAACTCCTCTCATATTTGCTACGGAGAGCGGTAATGATGCTATTGTGGAATTCCTGTTGAATAAAGGCGCCAATCCAAATCACACTGCCGACGATGGAAGCACTCCTTTAATTATTGCCGTCCGGAAAGGCAATAGCCGCATAGCGGAGTTGCTGATACAAAGGGGAGCACTGATAAATAGTATTGGCGATGATGGGTTCACCGCTCTCGCCATCTCGGCGGAAAAGGGAGGCAAGAATGTTTTTGAAGTCCTTTTGAAGCACGGCGCCAAACCGGATGTTTCCATGGCCAATCGAGACACGGCCCTGATGAAGTCCATTCCACGCAAGGACAGCTATTATTTCGATCGGCTTCTTGAAAGCGGAGCGGATTCGAACAAAAAGGGGCGGGGGGGAAATACACCGCTTATCATAGCAGCCTGTTCCAATAAACCGGAGATCGCGGAAAAGCTGTTAAAGGCGGGAGCGCGCATCAACGAAATAAACGACAGCGGAAACAGCTCCCTGCTCTTTGCGGCGGGGCTTGCGGGGATTAAACCTGATATCGCCAAACTGCTGGTGGAAAAGGGAGCAGACATCAATCAATCATCAAAAGATGGTTTAACACCGGTAAAAGCTGCGTGTCTGGCAGGCAATACAGGCATGGTAGTATATCTGTTCGAGAAAGGCGCCCGCATAAATATTGATGATGCTTCGGACGAAGGCAGGGAACTAAACGGCACTCTGAATCATATTCTGGGTGACTATTATCTGGCAAAAGACGATTTAAAAAAATCGCGCACCTCATTTGAGAAGGCACAGGGTTACTACAAAAAAATAATTGACCAATACCAGGGCGATGTAACCAAAATTATGTGGCAGCAAATTGGCGATTATACGCTTGCAGCCGTTGCGCTGCCCATGCTCATGGTTCTCAATCCGGCGGCTGCCGGCACTCTCGCTGCGAATATTGCAACAGGCAGGACAGTCAATCAACAGCTTACGGCACAGATGGAAGATAGTATCCACGCCTATTATGCTCACAAACAAAAATATCATCACCCATACGTACCGACTTACGAGGGATTGAATATGTCCTATGTTCCACCGCCGTTAAATGATGTACCGATTGCGCAGAAAAAAACATTTGCGGAAAGAAAGGCCCAACATTTTGAGAAACGGTCTCAGATCATCGCCGATGTTCTGGCGTGCTTTGATAAAAACCCGCAGGGAGGATCAGGGTTACAAACGTGCGTCAATGCTGTGGCAAAGGCAGCGGCCGTTAATCAAACAGAAAAAAACGAGCCACCATCGAAGAATTAAGCCATGAATACCTTATGGTTTCCTCCTGCAAGTAGTGCTGCTTTCTATCGATAATCAACAATATTATTTATTCTCTAAGGGTGCAGACTCGTAGGTGTATGGTGCATCTTTGGTGGAATAAAGCAACTCAAGAACATGATTTGATCACGCTCGATTGAAACCTTCTTGAAGACAGTATTTGACATAACTTGTTGGAAAGTGTAAGTTTCGCTCCATAATGCTCGACGATACAGATTGGGCAAATTAGAACATCAGGAGGTGTAATCTATGAAAAAACTTTCAATAATTATCTCTGCAGTAATGATTATCTTTTTATGGGTCACGCCGGCGTTCTCGCAGAATCAGGACGAGACAGTGATACCTATGCTCGGTAAGGGAGTGTGCAAGGCCGATATTGAGAAGTTCTGCAAAGACATCAAGCCAGGTGACGGCCGGATATGGACCTGCCTCAAGAGCAATAATGACCGGCTTTCACAGGAGTGCACGGATCATATAGCCATGGTACAGGAAAAGAGAAAAGAATTTATTCAGGCCTGTAAGGATGATTCAAAAAAATTCTGTAAAGGAATTCCACGCGGCAAGGGTCGGATCGCATCATGCCTGAAAAGCCATGAAGCGGAATTGTCAGATACCTGTAGAGCTCTATTTCAGAAATAAGATTTCTTTTTCCGCAAGTAGCACTATCAAACTATGTAAGGTTCTGGAGGAAACGCTTAAAACCTTTGAATCGATTCTGAACCCCGGAGGAAAGATCGAGCTCCCTTACCGCTGGGAAGCTCCACCTGTTTCATGGAGGGGTCGCGAGATTACTGAAGGGGCATAGCCAAGAAATCTCATCTCATTTCTTCAGCATGTGAGAAGTAGATAAAATTTTTCCTGTACTCGTTAATGCGGCACATTTCATTGAGGAAGTGTATTCCTGCCGGGCAGGAGGGGTTTCCATAGGGATTCCTCATTGATGTCAATTGCCGTTTCATGTTATACATAGAATAATCTTGGAGAAAGTTGTACGAATCTTCAGGATTTAACGAATGGATCAAGCATTTGAACCCATGAACCCTCACATTCCTGAAGCCAAAACGCGACGAAAAGAGAGAAGGAACTCAACTATAAAACTCTATCGGTGATACATTTCCTTGGAAAATCCTACGCAAAGAAAAAAAACGAAACCGGTTTTTTTTGGTGGTGTCCAGGTGGGCGGAGATGCCCCTGTAGTCGTTCAATCGATGACATGTACAGACACGAGGAATGTCGCGGCAACGGTCGTTCAGATAAAGCAGCTTAAAGAAGCAGGATGTGAGATCGTCAGGGTTGCCGTTCCCGATGAAGATGCCGCTCGCGCACTCTCTGAAATCAAAACGCACATCGATATTCCCATCATTGCGGATATTCATTTTAATTATCGTTTGGCGCTTGACGCGATAATGTATGGTGTTGAAGGGATAAGAGTCAATCCGGGGAATATTGCGAGAGAAAAAATGTTGGAGGTGGTTGCAGCTGCGAAAGCGCACGGGACGGTGATTCGCATAGGAGTAAATGCGGGTTCTCTTGAAAAAGATCTGTTGAAGAAATATGGAGGACCCACTGCATCCGCGCTGGTGGAAAGTGCAATAAATAGTCTCGCGTTCGTGCAGGATGCGGGACATGAGGCGATAAAGTTGTCTGTGAAATCATCTGACGTATCAACAATGGTTGAAGCATATCGCGAATTATCCAGAAAGACTGATTATCCCCTTCACGTTGGCGTCACGGAGGCGGGAAGTATTTTGAATGCCGCCATAAAATCGTCTATTGGCATAGGAATTCTTTTGTATGAAGGAATAGGCGACACGATCAGAGTATCCATAACGGGTGATCCTGTTTCTGAAATCGGTGTGGCATTCGGAATTCTGAGAGCTCTGGGTATTAGGAAAGTCGGACCCGATATCATAGCCTGCCCTACCTGTGGTCGATGCGAGATTGACCTTTTTGCGCTGACGCGGGAGGTTGAGGAAAAAGTGGCGGGCATGAAGGAATATTTAAAAATAGCGTTAATGGGTTGCGTCGTGAACGGACCAGGAGAGGCTGCGGAAGCTGATGTGGGTATTGCAGGAGGCCGCGGATATGGGCTCCTCTTTAAGAAGGGTCAGGTAATTAAAAAGGTAAAGGAAGAGGAATTTACTCAAACATTGTTGCATGAAATTCATTCAATGGTT
This sequence comes from Syntrophaceae bacterium, assembly GCA_017885225.1. GTDB lineage: Bacteria > Desulfobacterota > Syntrophia > Syntrophales > UBA2185 > UBA2185. The sequence goes on from JAFNGM010000238.1 coordinate 8,102, forward strand.
GCTGAAAGGAAGGGGAAATAATGCGATATTCGGAGTTGTTCTTGCCTACGGTAAGGGAAATACCTGCAGATGCGGAAATTGTGAGCCATCAACTCATGATTCGAGCGGGAATGATAAGAAAATTAACAAGCGGTATCTATACGTACCTCCCCTTAGGATACCGTGTTATCCAGAAGCTTGAGAAGATAGTACGAGAGGAGATGAACAGAGCAGGCGCCCAGGAGGTGTATATGCCGATGGTGCAGCCCCGTGAATTATGGGAAGAATCCGGCCGATGGAACCACTACGGAAAAGAGCTTCTGCGCTTCAAGGATCGCAATGAGAGAGAGTGCTGCCTGGGGCCGACCCATGAGGAAGTTATCACCGATCTTGTCAGGAATGAAATAAAGACATACAGGCAGCTTCCGAAAAATATTTATCAGATCCAGACAAAATATCGTGATGAGATACGGCCGAGATTTGGCGTCATGAGGTGCAGGGAGTTNNATAAGCTATAAAAAAATGTTCGATGCCTACACGAAAATATTTCAGCGCTGCGGCCTCAGGTTCAGGGCAGTGGAGGCTGATACGGGGAGTATCGGCGGGAGTTTTTCCCATGAATTTATGGTGATGGCAGATACCGGCGAGGATGCCCTTGTGTTTTGCGGTAATTGTGATTATGCGGCAAACCTGGAAAAGGCTGAGATTGCTATGCCCGAGCGAAGGCAGATTAGCGGAAAGGAATTTCAGCCATTGGAAAATGTTCATACGCCGGATATGAAAAGCATCGAGGAAGTTTCTACATTCCTCAGCGTTCTTCCTAAGGACGTGGTGAAGACCATGATATACAGCGCAGATGGCATCCCCGTTGCGGTTCTTGTGAGTGGGGATGCAGATGTCAACGAAATAAAAGTGAAAAACTATCTTAATTGCGATATCCTTGAAATGGCTGATGACGCAATGATTTATGAAGTAACGGGTGCGCCTCGCGGGTTTGCCGGAGCCATAGGAATTAAAGCAAAAATCATTGCGGATTATTCTCTGGTGAATATGACCAATTTTGTCATGGGGGCGAACAAAGAGGATTACCACGTGAAAAATGTGAATATCGGGAGGGATGTATCCGTTGATTTATTCGCCGATCTGAGAATCGCAAAAGATACGGATTTGTGCCCCCGCTGCAATGGAAATCTTCTCTTTGCTCGCGGCATCGAAGTTGGTCATGTGTTTAAACTCGGAACAAAATACAGTAAACCGATGAAAGCCACATACCTGGATAAAAGCGGCAAAGAGAAGTATATGGTGATGGGGTGTTACGGTATCGGCATCGGAAGAACTGTTGCGGCATCGATTGAACAGAACCACGATGTACACGGTATTATATGGCCCATAACAATAGCTCCCTATCAGGTGATTATCACACCCGTGAATGTGAATGACGAATCAATTAGAAACATTGCGGAAAAGCTATATGAATCGCTCCTGGAAAAAGGATTGGACGTTATTATTGATGACAGGGATGAAAGGGCGGGCGTGAAATTTAACGATGCCGACCTTATTGGCATTCCGCTGAGAATAACCA
>JAFNGM010000238.1:9687-10001 GCA_017885225.1 Syntrophaceae bacterium
ACGGACATACTGGATAAGACCCAGTCCTATCTCTCTTCAGAAGAGCAGGAAATAATAGAAAAAGCATATATCTTTTCTGCTTCTGTTCACTTGGGCCAGGTGCGCCTATCGGGAGAACCTTATCTGACTCATCCCATGGAGGTAGCCGGCATTCTCGCTGATATGAAACTCGATGCGTCAACGATCGCCACGGGAATATTGCACGATACCGTTGAGGATACGCTTGCGACGCTCACGCAAATCAACGATGCGTTTGGGAAAGAAATAGCGTTTCTTGTGGAAGGGCTGACAAAGATAAGCAGGATAACCTATGG
>JAFNGM010000238.1:10008-10890 GCA_017885225.1 Syntrophaceae bacterium
GCAGAAGTTTATCGCGGGAGAAACCCTTGAATTATACGCGCCTCTGGCAAACCGCCTGGGAATTAACTGGATGAAGGTGGAATTGGAAGATCTGGCCTTCCGCTATATCAATACAGAAGCGTATCACGATATCATCGGTGGCCTGGCAAAGAAAGAAGAAGAGAGAGAGCACTACACAAAAGAAGTGAAAAACGTCATACAAAGGGAAATAGATAGATTCGGACTGAAAGGTGAAATTGAGGGGAGGGCAAAACACCTTTTCAGCATCTACAGAAAGATGGAGGAGCAACGCATAGACCTTGATGAAGTCTATGACCTTATAGCCTTTAGAATCATTCTTGATTCAGACAGGGAGAGTGAGTGCTATGAAGCGCTCAGTGTCGTACATGCTCTCTGGAAACCTGTGCCGGGGCGCTTCAAAGATTATATCGCCATGCCGAAGGCCAATAACTATCGCGCATTGCATACGACGGTAATAGGGCCATACGGGGAAAGGGTCGAGATTCAGATAAGAAACAGGATTATGCATGAGTGGGCGGAAGCAGGCATTGCCGCGCACTGGCGCTACAAGGAGGGAAGATCTTACAGGAGCGATGACGACGATCAGATTAAGAGGCTGAGGGATTTACTGGAAGTTCAACAGGAACTCAAGAATCCCCGGGAATTCATGTCTAACCTGAAGATGGCCCTTTTTCCTGATGAAGTGTATGTGTTTACACCGAAAGGTGATGTCAAGGCCTTTCCAAAAGGCGCAACCCCGATTGATTTTGCGTACAGTATTCACACAGATATAGGAAACCAATGCATTGGAGCAAAAGTCAACAGAAGCATAGTGCCCCTTAAGTATGTGTTTCAGAATGGCGATACTGTGGAAATCATCAC
>JAFNGM010000238.1:10953-15351 GCA_017885225.1 Syntrophaceae bacterium
GGTTATGGGAAGGTATCAGCCAAGCGTGTGGTCAACCAGTTTCTGCCGGAAGAAGAACCAAAGCCTGACGAAGACATAATCATAAAACAAAAAAAGAAACATGTATCCTCGTCAGTGGGCATATCCCTTACAGGGATAGAAGATATCATGGTCCGGTTTGGAAAATGCTGTAATCCCATTCCCGGCGACGAAATTCTGGGGTATATCTCCCGGGGAAGGGGAATAACCGTTCACACCGCCCACTGTTCGAGCGCCGGCAAGATGGATCCCGAAAGGATTGTTGATGTCCAGTGGAATATAAAAGAAAAACAAACATATCCCGTGAATATGAGAGTTTATTGCAGGGATAAAAAAGGACTCCTTGCAGAAGTCAGTACGGTAATATCGTCTTTGGACATTAACATCAGTCACGCCGAAGTAGAGACAAAACCGGCGGATATGCAGGCAATATTGAGTTTTAAATTGGATGTCAATGATCTGCAACAGTTTAACCAGGTATTGCTGGCAATAAGAAAACTTAAAAGCGTCATATCCGTTGAGAGAGTCAGAAAAACTTGAAAAACGCAGGAAAATATTTCAATTATTCACACGCTTATACATTGACAGATGCACTCAAAATGCTGTATGAAACGCAGACTTAAAACAAAGAGGGCTGAAGTGACAGAGTGGAAATTTTCAAAGCTCCCGCGCATTCAGGAGGATAAAGGTTCTAAGATGAAGGTATGGTCTATGAGAGTGTTTCTCACCGTGCTGGTGCTGACCATGTTTCCCCTTAGTGATGCGGTGGCGCAACCACAACAGCGTGCACACGTTGTTATCATAGATCCGGCACATGGCGGCGATGACAGTGGTGTGAAGCTCTCCGATAAAGAGTATGAGAAAGACATAACACTTGCGATCGCGCTCTCATTAAAAAAGGAACTGGAAAAAATCGGTACTATACGGGTACAGCTTATAAGGAGCTCGGATAAGTTGGTGCCATTTTCAGAAAGGAGAAAGATCGCGGCATCAGCACGGGGTGACTTGTTTGTGAGCATTCACGTCAATGCCGGTTTTGGCAAAACCTCATCCGGCTATGAGGTGTATTTCCCTGGTTTCAGGGATGCGCAGGCAGAACAGAGTAATTCGAAAGAGATTCTCAAAGATATGGCAAGAAATAAATCATTAAACGATTCTATACGGTTGGCTCAATTGATTCAGAAAAACATGGAGGGTGTTTTTCCGAGAAAAAGCAGAGGAATAAGGGACGCTTCCATACCGGTTCTTGAAGGGTTGTCAATCCCGGCTGTTGTTGTGGAAATAGGATTTGCCACAAACCCTGAAGACAGGAAAAAGATGACAGATGGAAACACGCAAAAATCCGTCGCCCGTGCACTGTATCAAAGTATTAAAGACTTCTATTAGGATTAAGTATTTTCAGGAATATGCATTGTAAGGATCAGACCCTATTATGAGAGCACACGGACGCAGGTGGAATGAAATACGAAAGATTACCATTACCCGGGATTTTCTAAAATATCCTGGAGGGGCTGTGCTGATTGAAATGGGAAATACGAAAGTTATCTGCACCGCGACGATAGAAGATACGGTGCCTGCGTTTTTAAGAAATACCGGCAAGGGCTGGCTGACCGCGGAATATTCTATGATTCCCATGTCAACTCAGAGCCGTACCCCGCGGGAGTCGACGAGGGGCAGGGTAGGGGGAAGAACGCATGAAATACAGAGATTGATCGGCAGGTCATTGAGAGCCGTGACCGCCTTAGGCTCATTTGGAGAAAAAACAATTTACATAGATTGTGATGTGATTCAGGCGGACGGTGGAACGAGGACCGCCTCTATCACGGGGGCATTTGTTGCCTTGGTTGATCTTTTCCGCTCTCTCAAGCAAAGAGGGGTTGTGAAGGAAATCCCCGTGGATGATTATGTATCGGCTGTCAGTGTTGGTATCGTAGACAGCAAAATTTATCTCGATCTCGAATATGAAGAAGACGCGAGGGCGGAAGTGGATATGAATTTTATCATGACAGGGAGGGGTCTGTTCATAGAGGTGCAAGGTACCGCGGAAGAGGCTCCTTTCAGCCGTGAGATTCTCGATAAGATGACCGATGTCGCCGTCCAGGGCATTGCCGATATCACGAAAAAGCAGATGGAGGTATTGGGGAAATTAATTTAGGGCGAATCATTCTCGCGTCGAAAAATGAGGGGAAAATAAGTGAAATCAAAGCCATACTTCAAGACCTGGATATTGAAGTACGTTCTCTCAATGACTATAAAGAAATTCCTCATATCAATGAAGATGGCAAAACATTTTATGATAATGCTTTAAAAAAAGCGCGGATTATATCTGAACACACGGGAGAAATAGTGCTTGCCGATGATTCAGGACTGGAAGTAGATTATTTAGGAGGAGAACCGGGTGTATATTCCTCCAGATATTCGGGAAATGACGCAACTGATAGTCGCAATGTACAAAAGCTCCTTAAAGAATTAGAAGGTGTTTCTCTCGAAAAAAGAAGCGCATCATTCAGATGTGTCCTAGTTCTTTACAGGCCCGATGGAAAGTATTGGTCTTTTGAAGGGCGTTTGCAGGGAATGATCAATGATATGCCTGCGGGAAGCCAGGGCTTTGGGTATGATCCGGTTTTTTTGCTGCCCGAACTGGAATTGACCGTAGCGCAGATTCCAACGGAGTTGAAGAATAAAATCAGCCACAGAGCACAGGCGGTGAATAAATTCAAAGAAGCGTATAAGAAAGAGGGATTGTTTAAGGAATAATCGTGTGGAAAAAACGGGGCGTAGCGCAGCCCGGTAGCGCGCCTGCTTTGGGAGCAGGATGTCGGAGGTTCAAATCCTCTCGCCNNGATAACGCCTCAAAGCGGAGGACTAAGACAGGCTGGGTATTGGATGCACGAACGAGACCCCAGCCGTCGCCGAAGGGAATGCGTGCTCCGTCAATATCGATAATCTTATAGTTTTTCCTGAAGTGCGCCTTGACTTCTTCTACCACATGGAACTTACTATGGTCAGGACAGTCTATCCTTATTTCAGGGGTGGTAAAAGTTCGGGGAACATCGGAGAGGATTTCGCTGATAGTACGGTGTGAAGAGGAAATAATTTCCAGCAACCTGATGGAGGCGTAAATCGCATCGTCAAAGCCGAAATACCTGTCGGCGAAAAAAAGATGACCGCTCATTTCACCGGCGAGGGGTGCGTTTTCTTCTTTCATTTTACTCTTGATTAAAGAGTGGCCGGCCTTCCACATGATCGGTCTCCCGCCATGCTTTTCAATGTCGTCGTACAGATTTTGCGAACACTTCACCTCACCAATGATGGCTGCACCGGGCATTTTCTGCAGAATAAAGCGTGAAAAAAGGAGAAGGAGTTCGTCTCCCCAGAGGATCTCACCCCGGTCGGTTACCACACCGATACGATCAGCGTCGCCATCATAGGCAATACCAAGGGCAGCTTTTTTATCTTTCACCAGGGCAATCAGTTCAGCGAGATTTTCGGGAATCGTCGGGTCCGGAAAATGATGAGGAAAGCGGCCATCGGGGTTGCAATAGATATCGGTGACATGGCAGCCAAACCGTTTGAAGAGAGGAAGCGCAAACATGCCCCCCACGCCATTCCCGGCGTCTACCACGATATTCAACCCTTCCTTTACGCTCACGTTGTTATATAAATAGTCTTCATACGGCTTTGAAATATCCGCAACGTGGGAGACGCCTTCACCCGTTATATACTCACCGATTTCCATGATTTTTCTTAATTCCTGAATATCTTGGCCATAGATAGTATCGGGGCCCACACAGATTTTAAACCCATTGAATTCAGGAGGATTATGACTGCCCGTTACCATGACGCCGCCATCCGCATTGAAATGACGTATAGAAAAATAAAGCATCGGAGTGGCGCATAGACCAACGTCAATAATATGAATACCAGTCGAGGTTATTCCTTTTTGGAGGGCGTCATGATAGTGAGGGGAGCTGAGACGGCAATCCATACCGATTGTCATGGTACGGACTCCGCGGGGAATCGCATATGTTCCGACGGCTCTTCCGATGTCGTACACAAATGAGGCGTTGAAATCTTTTCCAACTACTCCCCGGATGTCATACTCTCTGAAGACTTCTGGATTTATCATGATCCAGTCCACTATGACCCGGCGAATTCTTCCAGCTTGACGTACTTTTTAATCATTTGCTCAATGAGGAGTATTTTTTTGCTGTCGTTTGCCTGAAGCAACGGTTCAATGACATCGATCTGTTTTGCGATCTGGTATGTGTCAGGTGACACAAGGAGGAGGGGAATTTCCCGTTCAGATGCCTTGGAGACGAGTTTTGGGGATGGTTCGATATTGCACGTGAGCACGATGGCCGAGGTATCGCTATCCAG
>JAFNGM010000239.1 GCA_017885225.1 Syntrophaceae bacterium
CGAAATGTAACGTGAACTTCCATCCGGTAATCCTATGGCAGCCAAAATAAAAAAGCCATGTCCACATTGCGGCACAGAAACGGAGAGCTATCTGAATCCCCTTCCCACAGTGGATATTATCATAGAACTGGAAGGTCGGGGCATTCTTCTCATCAATCGAAAAAATTATCCTTTCGGGTGGGCAATTCCAGGCGGCTTTGTTGACTATGGAGAATCTCTTGAGGATGCCGCAATGAGAGAGGCAAAAGAAGAAACCGGACTGGAGGTAAAACTCCTCAGACAGTTTCATGCGTATTCGAAGCCGGAGAGAGATCCCCGTCACCACACCATATCAACTGTTTACATCGCGAAGGCGCATGGAACGCCGCTCGCCGCCGATGATGCCGTAGAAGTGGGAATCTTTACAGAGGATGCCCTCCCCTCACGTATTGCGTTTGACCATAGAGAAATTCTTGCGGATTATTTTGCACTGAAGAAAAAGTGAAACGTATCGCTTTCAAAACTTATCCGGAATGACTGTTGATATATTTCAGGTGATGAATTCATGCCTGGCTTAACGTTATTTTCGAGCAACAGGATGGAATTGCTGGTGGAGCTTCTTTCCGATGTCCTGAAGTCTCCCCTGAATCACCCGCTTGCGAGTGAAGTCATTCTTGTCCAGAGCAAAGGCATGGAGCGCTGGCTCTCCATGAAACTGGCTCAAAGGCATGGCATCTGCGCGAATGTCCGTTTCCCCTACCCTATTCATTTTGTCCATACACTCTTCAGGGAAATAAACCCTGATTTGCCTGATCATTCACCCTACGAGACCTCTATCATGTCCTGGGATATTATGCGCATCCTTCCATCCTTCCTCGATAATCCTCATTTCCAGGTGATTAAGTCCTATCTCGAAGGCGGTGAATATGATCTCAAACAGTTTCAGCTTTCCGTAAGGGTTGCCGATCTCTTTGACCAGTACCTGCTTTTCAGACCTGACATGATTCTCAGGTGGGACCGTGGATTAGAAGATCATTGGCAGGCCATACTCTGGCGGGAACTGGTCAGAGAAAAGGGACCTATTCACCGGGCAGCACTCCACGATAGGTTTCTCCAGGTCATGGGGGATTCAGAAATTAGGCTCAGAACCATACCCGAGCGCATTTCCATTTTTGGCATTTCGGCCCTGCCGCCTTTTTACATAGAGATTCTCAGAGCCCTTTCATCCGTCATAGACGTCAACCTTTTTCTCATGAACCCATGCCGGGAATTTTGGGGAGACATTGTCTCCGACCGGGAAATGAGCCGTTATATTGCAAGACGGAAAAAGAAGGATGCCTTCCCGGGTGAACTGCATCTGGAAGCGGGTAACCGCCTTCTTGCTTCCATGGGCGCTCTCGGCCGGGAATTCTTTCATATGATCGGTGAAATAGAGTGCGCGGAAGTGTCCGAATTTTTCGATTCGGGAGAAGGTTCCCTTCTCGCGGCGATCCAGTCTGACATTTTGAATTTGCGACAACGGGGAAACACAGGTCACCTGCCCTCGCTGGCAACCGATGACTCTCTCAAAGTCCACTCCTGTCACAGCCCCTTGCGGGAAATTGAAGTCTTGCAAGACGCCCTCCTCGCCTTCTTTCATGAGAACCCCTTGNNTTCATCCAGGCGGTATTTTCCATCCCTTCCGATGATTCGCGGTGGCTCCCCTTCACTATCGCCGACAGAGGGATTCTTCACGAAAGCGGCCTCATTGACACTTTTTTCAAACTCCTTGACCTTGCAGGAAGCCGTTTCGGCGCCTCTGAGGTGATTGATATTCTGGAAACCGCCGCCGTGAGATCTAAATTTTTCCTGGCCGAAGAAGACCTGGTTCTGATCCACCATTGGGTTCGTGAAACAGGCATCCGATGGGGAATTGATGGCCAAAGCAAAGGTGCTTTCGATCTGCCTTCATATCCCTGGAACACCTGGCGTGCCGGACTTGACAGGTTGCTCCTCGGATATGCCATGACACAGAGTTTCGAAGATGAGCTTTTTATGGGGATACTCCCTTTCAGCAATATCGAGGGGGGAAACACGGAAACGCTCGGTCATTTTCTGCAATTCACGGAAATATTCTTCCGATATATGGCAGCGCTCCAGGAAAAGAAAACCCTGAGCGGGTGGGGCGATTATCTTCTTGAGATTCTTGAGGCGTTTTTCTCCGATGATGAATATCACTTGAAAGACATGCAGGCGGCCAGGCGCGTCATTCATGAGCTGACGGAANNACCTTTTGCACCATCCTCCCCATGCGGAGCATCCCCTTCGAGGTCATCTGTCTGGTCGGCATGAGCGATGATGCCTACCCGCGCCAATCCCACAGGCTCGGATTTGATCTTATGGCCGCCTCACCCCGGATTGGCGACCGCTCGCGCCGCATGGACGACCGCTATCTCTTCCTCGAAGCCATACTCTCCGCCCGGCAGAAGCTCCATATCAGCTATATCGGCCAGAGCGTGAAAGACAACAGTTCCCGCCCGCCGTCGGTACTCGTGAGCGAGCTCATGGACTACGTTGAAGAAGGTTTCGGTGCACCTGTCCGGGAGGAGATTTGTGTTCATCATCGTCTCCAGGCTTTCAATCCCGCATATTTTTCAGGGAGTGGAAAACTTTTCAGCTATTCCGCGGAGAATCTCCGCGCGGCGCAAAGCTCCGTATCAGACCGCAGGGAGAAAGGTCCATATATTGCGTCCGTTCTTTCCGGACCTGAGGCGGAATGGAAAACGATTGATGTTGAATCACTGGGGCATTTCTTTTCTAATCCGGCACGATTCCTCCTTCGACACAGGCTTGGCATTCACCTGAGCGAAGAGCCTGCCATCATGGATGAAAATGAACCGTTTGAACTGAATAAGCTGGAGGCGTACCTCATCAGGCAGGATCTTGTCAGTAGATTTCTTCAGGAAAAACCTCTCCGTGATGTATATACGCACATTAGGGCAGCGGGAAGGCTTCCCCATGGAACGCCCGGCATATGTTGCTATGACAGCCTCTTAGGCTCGACAAATGATTTTATCACCAGGCTTCAGCATCATATTGAAGGAGGGAGAACAGAATCTGTTGCGGTTGATATCTCCATGGACGGCTTTCAACTGTCAGGACGGATCGTAGATATCTACCCTGAAGGACTTGTCTCCTACCGTTTGG
>JAFNGM010000240.1:0-2203 GCA_017885225.1 Syntrophaceae bacterium
CTAATTAAATGACATCGTCATTTTGCGGTCTATATTTAATTGACATACAATTGCAGTTTACCTATACTCCTTCCTTGAAAAAGGAAACTTTTATCAAATATCAAAGACGAAAACGTCAAGCGCTTCTCTGAAATCTGCCTGTTATAAAGGAGGCAAAGATGCCTATAATTTTTGATATCATCACCCCTATACTGCGTAGCGGCCTTACCTGGCTTGGCAAGCGCCGCCTGCCTCAGACAAACGGAACCTTGACTATTCCCGGTCTTTCCGGATCAGTCAAGGTCATCCGCGACCAATGGGGTGTCCCGCACATCTACGCTGATAATCTCCATGATCTATTCCTTGCCCAGGGATTCGTCCATGCTCAGGACAGGCTGTGGCAGATGGAACTCAATCGCCGCACCGCCGCCGGACGATTAAGCGAAATGTTTGGCTCTGTTGCGCTGGACACTGACCGAACCACACGCACCTTCGGTTTCTATCGATTAGGCCAGGCCGATTGGTCTAATGCCGACGGTGATGTCCGTGAAGCAATCCTCGCCTACACGGATGGCGTCAATGCCTTCCTGTCGCAACCGTCCAGGAGCATGCCTATCGAATTTACCTTACTTGGCCATAAGCCCGAGCCCTGGAATCCAACAGACAGCATGGCCTTATCACGTATTATGATCTGGCAGCTTTCCCACGCTTGGTATGGAGAAATCGTTCGTGCCCAAATGATCGAAGCTGTCGGCGCGGAACGTGCCGCAGAGCTGGAAATTCATTATCCCGCGGGAAACCCGGCCACACTCCCGTCAGGCATCGAGTTCAACCGGCTCAGTGCCGACGGATCTCTGCTTACAGCGCGCGGCCCTTTCCTGCAACAGGGTATGGGAAGTAATGCATGGCCTGTATCCGGCAGCAGGACAGCGACCGGCAAGCCTTACTTGTGTAACGACATGCATCTTCCCCTCGGGATGCCTGCGCTATGGTATCTGATTCATATGGTCAGTGGCAACTATCAGGTAACGGGGGTCTCTCTGCCGGGACTTCCCATGGTTTTGGTCGGTCATAATGCACGCATCGCCTGGGGTGCAACTCTGGCATATACTGACTGCGATGACCTGTTCGTCGAGGAATTCGATTCGGGCAACCCCCACCGGTATCGTTTCCGTGATGAGTGGCAACAGGCCCAGGTCATCCCTGAAGCGATTCGTGTAAAAGGGGAAAAGCAAGCGCATATTGAAGAGGTTGTCATCACACGCCATGGTCCAGTCATTTCCGACGTCGTCGGCTATTCATCCAAGCGCCTCGCCGTCAATTCGATGGCCCTTCGCCCCTGCCCTGCTGTGGGCGGCTGGCTCAAACTCAATCATGCGGGCAACTGGAATGAGTTTGTCGAAGCTATGAGGCTTATCGAAGCGCCTCAGCTCAATATCGCCTACGCCGACGTGGACGGCAACATCGGCTACTGGGTAACCGGACGTGTGCCCATACGCGCCAAAGGAAATGGGTTGATCCCGATCTCCGGATTGACGGACGAGTATGAATGGGTGGGCGAAGTTCCATTCGAAGAGATGCCCCATGCGCTCAATCCAAAGCAAGGCTATATCGTAACCTGCAATCACCGCATCATCCCCGACGAATATCCCTATTTTCTCGGCAGCGTGTGGATGAATGGTTACCGTGCCCGGCGCATTGTTGAAGTATTAGACAGCAAAGACAAACTATCCCTCGAGGATTTTTCCAAACTTCATCTTGATTATACATGCATTCCCGGTCGCGAATTCGTTGAAAAGCTCTCCGGCTTGGAAGATGGCGATTCAGACGTTAAACTCGCACTAAATCTTTTGCGGGCATGGAATGGCGAGCTGACGACGGATAGTGTCGGCGGATCAGTTTACGAAGTCACACGCCACCACCTCGTACGCAATCTGCTGGAGCCAGGCCTCGGGAAAGACTTGACGACCCGACTGATGGGCCAGGGCTTTCACCCTCTGCTGATGTCAGCAAGCGAATTCTATGGGCATGATACAGTCGTCATGCTGCGCATGCTGGATCAGCCCGATTCCTGGTGGCTCAAACAGGCNNGGAGGACGGGAAACGGTCATCACGCGCAGCCTGAAGCAGGCTGTCCAATTGCTCCGGAACCGCTTTGGCGCGGAAGTGAGCGAATGGCAATGGGGAAAGCTGCACCTCGTACGTTTCCTGCACCCTCTGGGGA
>JAFNGM010000240.1:2246-7210 GCA_017885225.1 Syntrophaceae bacterium
CCAACGTTCCGGCAGATCGTAGATATGAGCGATCTGTCGCGTTCCATGGTCATTATTCCACCCGGGCAATCGGGTCAGCTGGGAAGCCCCCACTATGATGACCTGGCTGACTTATGGATCAAAGGAAAGTACATCCCCATGCTTTGGACACATGTACAGATTGAAGGGGCTGCCGAAGGTCAACTGATTCTGAATCCCTGAGAAGGTCATGAAGGACATGACTGCATCCGTGTTGGCAATTTTTTTGCATTTCTGCCATGCAAACCATGAACAAGCAACCTCTTACCAAAAAAAGGAGGAAGTCTATGGAATTCGATTTTGCCGTCATTGGAAGCGGTTTCGGGGGCAGTGTATCAGCGCTGCGGCTTGCGGAAAAGGGATACAGCGTTGTTGTATTGGAGAAAGGCAAATGGGTGACCCCCCTGGACATGGAAGATGCGTCCAAAAGCCTGAGCAAGCTTATATGGAACCCTGCGCTGGGCATGAGGGGTTTTTTCACCTATGATTTCTTCCGGCATGTCGCCATCGTCGGCGGCGTTGGAGTTGGCGGCGGAAGTATAGTCTATGCGGCAACCACGTTAAGGCCGAAGAATGCCTTTTACAAAGATTCTGCCTGGAGCAATCTCGGCATAGACTGGGAAAAAGAAATGAAACCTCATTACGATACCGCTTCTAAAATGCTTGGTATAGTCAGGAATCCTGTAATGGATGTCATGGATGGTTACCTGAAAGAAGTGGCGGAGAAAATGGGGGCGGGCGATACATTTGGTCCTACAGACACCGGCATCTACTTTGGGACACCGGAAGTGCTTGTCGATGATCCCTTCTTCAACAAGGAGGGGCCTTCCCGTTCCGGCTGCTATCTCTGCGGTGAATGTCTCACGGGATGTAANNCACGGCTCAAAAAACACCCTGGACAAGAATTATCTCTATCTTGCCCAGAAATACGGGGCGACAATTCTGCCGTACCGCGAAGTCACAAACATCATCCCCCAGCAGGATGGCACATATGTCCTGAAGGTAAAGGACAGCTCCGGCCTGTTCAAGAAGGCTGCCGACATTACGGCGAAAAAAGTGATCGTGGCGGCTGGTGTTCTAGGAACACTGGAGCTACTGTTCCGATGCAAACAGGTTACAAAAACTTTGTCTGACATATCCCGGAAGCTTGGTGTGGTCGTCAGGACAAATAGCGAATCCATTGTGGGTGTTTTGCCCAAGCGGGAAGATTTGGATCTTTCCCACGGCACAACCATATCATCGGACTTTTATCCTGATGAGTTCACGCACATCACACAGAACCGATTTCCCGAGGGCTACAGTTTCATGAAAGGTTTCAGCGTTCCCCTTGTGGATGATGCCCATCCCGTAAGAAGATCCCTGAGAACTATTGGCAAGATGATCATGGACCCTCTTGGCGTTTATCGAACAATTTTTGCTAAAAATTGGTACAAGCGGATTATCGTCCTGACCGTTATGCAAAACCATGACAATCAGCTTTCATTTAAGTATGGCCCCAGTGCCGTGTTTTCTTTTTTGAAGCGCCGTTTAAAGTCAAAGAGCGTTCCGGGAAAAGAAGCACCAGTGAATATTCCAGTGGCTAACAGGGCTTGTGCGATTTTGGCGGATGTGGCTCAGGGAATTCCCTCCAATGTCAGCAACGAAAGCCTGATGAATATGTCTACAACGGCGCATATTCTCGGCGGTTGCCATATGGGATTGTCTCCGGAAGACGGCGTTATCGATACATCACACCGGGTTTTCGGATACGATGGTCTCTATGTGGTTGACGGAGCGGCTATTTCCGCCAACGTAGGCGTCAATCCCGCTCTCACGATCACAGCGCTTGCGGAACGGGCGATGAGTCTTATTCCGGATAAGAAATCAGCTCCGGAGAGTTTTTTACGAAACACCCCCCATGAGGGGAAAAGAGGGGCAACTCGTTTTTCTTGACAATAGGGCGGGTGTCGCAATGTAACCCCGACGCGGTCATCGGTACCGCACACAACATTTATTGCCAAGATTTCATTGACACACGAGACCGGGTTTCTTAATAGTTTAACCATGAACAAGCAATATCTTATCAAAATAATAATCTATAAGGAGTCACCGTTATGTATCAAGGAGCAATTAATAATGCACAAAAAATAATCGAATCTCAGAGGGATTTTTTTCAGACTCAAACCACAAAAGATATTAACTTCCGCTTGGAAAATTTGAAAAAGTTAAAAAAAGCTATTCTCAAATATGAACCGAAGCTCAATGAATCGTTAAAAAAAGACCTTAATAAATCGCCATTTGAAGCGTATGTTACTGAAATCGGTTTTGTACTGGAAGAAATCTCCCACCACATTCACCATTTAAAACAATGGGTTAAACCGACCAAAATCAGGACTGATCTGGTGAATTTTTACTCGCGGAGCTACATCCTGCACGAACCCTACGGTGTGGCCTTGATAATGTCACCCTGGAATTATCCCTTTCAACTCCTGTTCGATCCCCTGGTTGGCGCTATTTCCGCCGGTAACTGTGTGGTCCTCAAACCGGCCCACTATTCGGAGCATACAACAGAAACAATCATGGAACTGGTAGGTGAAACTTTCGACCAGCGCTATATCACTGTTTTTTCCGGCGGCAGGGAAGTCATCCAGGAACTGTTGAATATCCGTTATGATTATATTTTCTTCACCGGCAGCCCCTTTCTCGGCAGGATCGTCATGGAAAAGGCCTCGAAATTCCTGACGCCCGTTTCGCTCGAACTGGGCGGCAAAAGTCCCTGCATTGTTGAGGACGACGCCGACCTGGACGTCGCCGCGCGGAGAATCACCTTCGGTAAATTACTCAATTCCGGCCAGACCTGTATTGCGCCCGACTATCTCTTAGTGAATTCGAAGATAAAAAACCAACTCATTGAAAAAATCAAGCAGTGCATTATACGTTCTTATGGAGAAGACCCACAGCAGAGCCCCGATTACGGGCGTATCATCAATAATGACCAATTTGCAAAGCTTACAGGATTAATTAAAACAGGAAATGTCGTTTTCGGTGGTCAGATTGATGAGCGAGACAGATACATTGCACCCACCATAATAGACAATGTCAAACCCGGTGACCCGATCATGCAAAAGGAAATATTCGGGCCCCTATTCCCCATAATGGAATTCAACAATCTCGACGAAGTCGCTTCGTTCGTCAACAGCAGGGAAAAACCTCTGGCTTTTTATTTTTTCACTTCAAGCAGGCGTAAAGAGAAAAAGCTTCTTTCGCTCACCTCTTCAGGAGGTGGCTGCATCAACGATACGATGGTGCATGTTACCAATCCAAGAATGCCATTAGGCGGCGTCGGAAACAGCGGCATGGGCACATATCACGGCATATACAGTTTCAACACTTTCAGCCATCACAGGTCAATCCTTGCAAAATCAACATGGCTTGATATTCCATTACGATATTCGCCATATAAGAACAAACTTCGTCTTGCTAAACTGGCATACAAGTAATACAATCCATTCAAGCAGGGATGCCTTGTATAAGGCATCCCTGAAGTACAACATGGAGAATCAGGATATAACTTAAAATAAAAATCCGTATTTAATTGACACACAAAACCGGAATTCTTATAGTTCAAGCATAAACAAGCAATGTCTTATCAAAAAAATTACAGCAGGAGGTGGGAATGAAAAACTTAGCAGGCAGGAATGTCCTGCTTACCGGCGCCGGAAGCGGCATTGGGCGGTTAATGTCCCACTACGTGGCCGACGAGCGCGCCAACACGGCACTGATCGACATCAACGGCGCGGCCGTTGCCAAGGCGGTGGAGGAGGTCAAACTCCGCAACGTCAAGGCGGCCGGATATGTCTGCGATATCTCCAACCGTGAGGCGGTCATGGAAGTCGTGGCCAAGATCAAGCAGGATTTCGGACCNNCGCACCATGAACATCAATTACTGGGGACATATCTACTTCACCAAGGCCCTCATCGGCGACATGGTGGCCCGCAACAGCGGAGTTATCGTCAATGTGGCCTCGTCCAGCGGGCTTCTAGGCATGCCGATCCTCTCCGATTATTGCGCCAGTAAGTTTGCCGAAGTTGGATTCTCGGAATCCCTGCGGCGCGAGCTCAAGAAGTTCAAGTACACCGGGGTGAAGGTGACCTGTGTCTGCCCGTATATCATCGACACTGGTCTGTTCAAGGGCTTCAAGCCCCTAGCCATGAATCCGGTAATTAAAGCGGAAGACGCTGCACGCGCGATCGTTAAGGGTTTCAAGAAGGGCAAGCCCTATGTCATACTGCCGCCGCTGAGCATCTATGGAATGATGATGCTCAAACTTCTGCCAACCTCCATCTTCGACTGGATGCTCTCAATTTCTGGCGGTTCGGCCGCCATGGATAGCTTTACGGGAAGAAAATAGCAAACCACGGGTATGAATTCCACAGCAAGCTGCGGTTTTCATACCCTCCGCTTCGCGGGATTNNGGGATTGTTCAACTTACCAATTCCTATACGCTTCGCTTTCGGAATTGGAGTTTCACAAATAAACAAAAGGAGAATATACCATGAAAGCATTAAAGATCATTCTTGTTGTCGTTGTCGCGCTGGTGGTTGTACAGCTCGCGCTGACCGGTATCAACATTTTACAAAAGGGCGGTTCCTATAAAGGCCAAACCATGGAAGCGATCCTCGGCGTCGCCCCCGGAAAGGCTACCGTAAAAGATATCGAGAAGCTTGATAAGGCAGCCCTTTTCCAGCTTTTTTATGCCGCTCCGGCCCCTAAGTATGAAGAGGTGAAGGGAGAATACAGCGCAAAAACGCTGCCGGTGGGAGTGCTGGCCGCTTCTGCGGATTTTTACACGAATTACTTCTTCGGCCCCGGCCGGTGGGTGGGCAAGGCTTTCTTTCCCTTTGAAAAAAACAAGGGATGGGGATACAACATCTTCTCGGGCAAGAACAAGGATGGTAAGGAAGTA
>JAFNGM010000240.1:7219-14303 GCA_017885225.1 Syntrophaceae bacterium
TCAGAAAGATCAATGACAATATCTTTCTGGGTATGGGCCATATGTGGCTTGGCGGCGGATCGATCAATCCCGCTCCCTTCCTGATTATCGGGCCTGCGGTAAAATGGGTGGGCCCCGATAAGCAATAGGCGGAGAAAAGAGGGGCACCCATTAAAGGCACCTTTCTTTCTTCTTGAAAATTTAGATTAATGGCGTTGCAATCTCTCGCTATTTCCATATTTCCGGCGGTTGGAGATTTATGCTCAACCGCATTTTCAAAGATAGGGAGATAGGGGAGACTTGGCAGGTGAAAAGAACAAACTTGAAAAAGGAAGTTCTTATCAATCTACTTTTCTGAGGTGTCATGAATCTTGGAAACTTGTTTTCCAACCGCTCAACATATAAGGCTGACTTTCCTAATAGTTCCTTTCATAAAAAATTCTTATCATATATCAAGAGGTTATAGTGATGTTAGTAAGGATTTTACCGAAAAATTAATTCACGCCCAATTTTTTTTAAAAAAATTAATCTTTTTTATTGACAATAATTGGCAGGGGGATTAATTAATCAATCATTGGTTGAACGTCCAATCAAAAAAATAGGCGGATGATCGAATCCGGGGCGCTGTAATGTTTTTTTAGAATTAACAATCAGTTGGTATCTATGCTGTTAAAAGGATGTCTTCATGCACACACAACTTGCTCGGATGGTAAACTATCGCCCCAGGAAGTGGCCAATTCATACGAATCAAAAGGATATGATTTTATAGCTTTTACGGATCATGATTACTTGCTGAAACACAACTACAGGGACGTATACGGGCAGGTAAAGACAAGCATGATTATTTTTTATGGCATTGAGCTAACGGTCTTTGTGCAGGGATATATTCATGTGACGAAAATCGAAGGCGACCGCGAGGTGCTCCATATATTCAACCACATCGGTGAATATGACTTTACCCCGGAGCAGTTGTTGGATCGGCTGGCGAAACTTGAAAAGATGTATCCCCTAGACGCTGTGGAAATAACGTCGAAGGGATTTCGTGACAGGGTTTTCGAATCGCTGAATATAGCATATCCAAAAATAGCATCGGATGACTCGCACACGCTTATCGGTATCGGCAGNNGCATGGATAGAGTTGGATGCGAAACGGAGAAAAGATTCTATCATACAGGCGATACAGAAGGGAAAATTCTGGAACTGTTACATATAATTGAAAATAACAGAGCGAATTGCAGTCTCGGCGGATTGGTCATCGTAACCAAGAGCGTACATTAATGAGTATAATGATTCCCCGGCTCGGTAGGGTGGATCGCGAAAGNNTAGCTATCTGTGCGGTGGCGCAGATTAAAAACCATCCAAATTATCATTATTTACGTTTTCAGAACATGTTGCTCGAATGCTTCGAGTCAATAATGGAACAGACCAAGGTTACCTTCGACATGGAAAAGGGTATCAGGAACATCATCACCTGTTCCGATGACGTGTTTGACGCGCGCACCATTTCCAACAATGGTATGACCGATGTCGTCGGCGCCCACTTCCGCGGAGAAGAAAAGATGGCTCAGGAGAGCATCAACGGTTTAGGCTACGCGATGGCGAGCATCCTGAGTGGACATGATGATGTGATTCTATTCATGGGACACTGCAAGGAATCTCAGAGCGAAAGTCGCAGGATGGTCACGAACCTAGCATACGACCCGTTCTACTGCCGTCCTCTGGGAATGGATTTTCAGAATGTTGATGCCCTGCAGGCGCGGGCCTACATGGAAAAATCGAAAGTGACCGATGAGCACCTTGCGAAGATCGTGGTGCAATCTCGTAAGAAAGCGAAGAAGAACCCCCACGCGCGCGAAAACAAGCTCGTTGGCGAAAAAGAAGTAATGAATTCGCCGATGTATTCTGATCCGTTGCGCGAACTTCACGTGTATCCCATCACCGATTGGGCTTATGGGATGCTGCTCTGCTGCGAGGAGCGCGTGAAAGAGTTCACTAAAAAGCCCGTGTGGCTCACCGGTTATGGAAGCTGCATGGACAGCTACTTCCTCGGCGACAAGGACCTTGCAGCTAATTTTTCACTGAAGAACGCTTCTGAGAGGGCATACGCGAAAGCCGGCATCAAAAATCCCACAAAAGAAATTCAGCTCTTCGAACTCAGCGATCATGCGGCCTACCAGCTCCCCATGTGGGCAGAGGGAGTCGGTATTGCCGAAGAGGGCAAGGGCGGCAAGTGGATAGATGACGGCGGCATGGACAAATTCAACGTGAACCTTTCGGGCGGCCACCTGAACGGCAGCCCGCTCCTCATCGGCGGCGCGGCCAGGGCCATCGAATGCGTGCTCCAGCTTCGTGGTGAAGCGGGGGAACGTCAGGTCAAGGGCGTGAAGAAGGCCGTCGCCCAGGCCCAGTACGGCGGTGCCGGGCAGCACCAGGCCGTAATAGTATTGGAAGCGTAGGAGAGGTGTAACTATGGCACATAAAAAGAAAAATAGAAATGTTGGAATAATAGGCGTTGGCCAGACGAAGCACTCCAGCCACCGCGAAGACGTCAACCAGCCTGAAATGATACATGAGGCCATCAGTTTGGCGTTGAAAGACGCCAAGCTTACCATGAAAGACATTGATTGCGTCATTCACGGTAATATGGAACTTTTTGAAATGGTACACCAGCCGGATCTCTGGCACACTCTCGGGACCGGGGCGTTTGGAAAGGATTCGATTCGGATCACCACCGGCGGAACAGTAGGGGCGACTCTGGCCTGCGCGGCGGACAATCTGGTGTCATCGGGAATGTATGATATCGTGCTGGCGATTGGATTTGAGAAACTCCAGGAAGGAAATACCACCGGCGGCATCACCAATATGGCCGACCCGCTCTGGTTCCGCAAGATACAGGCTGGGGCTCTTACCGGTTCTTCAGCGTATGATGTTGAACGGGAATTCGGGCTTGAGCGCGCCAACAGGGCGTCGATGATATACCGCATCATCATGGATAAACACGCCGGGCTCAACCCGAACGCGCACCGTGCCTTCGGGCTTGATTTTAACCAGATCGATGATCTAATTAAAATCTCGCCCAAACTCGTCGGCGAGCTGAAGCTCATCGAAATGTGTTCCCAGTCTGACGGTGCGTGCTGCGTTATCTTCGCCTGCGAGAAAAGGGCGAAAGATATCTCCAAGAACCCGGTCTGGATCCGGGACCACATCACCGCTCATAAAGAAGAGACATTCAACATATTCGGCTATAACCGTGAATTCCCGGTTGTGAAGACGCACAAGTTTGCAGCCGAACACCTCTTCAAGCGCAACGAAATCAAAGACCCGCTCGGATACTTCGACGTGTTTGAAATGTACGATCCCGCTTCGTGGTGGGCTATCGACTGGTTACGGGACTTCTTCGGCCTCAAGGGCGACGAGCACCTCAAGCTCGTCGAGAACAAGGAGATTATGATCGGCGGTAAGATGCCCATTAATCCGTCCGGCGGTGTCATCGGGTCGAATCCGATCGGTGCGACCGCGCTGGTGCGGGTGGCCGAGGCGGCATTACAGATACGCGGCAATGCAGGTCCACACCAGATCCCTACCCCGGTCAAGCATGCTCTGGCATCAGGGTTCGGCGGTACGATGTGGACCGTGCTCATGATGCTGGAGAAGGAACTTAACTGGTAGGAGGACAATCATGGCAGAATACTGGGAAATAAAAGTAGAAGATATATTCAACTCTATGCAAGAGCGTTTCCGGCCCGAAGGCGCCAAGGATGTCGACGCGATTTTCGGCTACGACATCCAGGGCGAAGGCAAATGGAAATTGACTGTAAAGAACAACGACATGAAGATCGAGAAGTCCGATGATCTGTCCGGCTGCGTTGCAACCATGAGTGCTGACGGCGAGACGTTTGTTGGCGTAAACACCGGTAAAGTCGACGCGACGAACGCCTTCATGAGCGGCAAAGTCAAGGTTGACGGCGACATGGGTGCGTTCGGAAAAACCGGAAAGCTGTTCCGCAAGTTCGTCATTCCCAAGAAGGAAATGTCGACAAAAGACTATCTCGCGGATATGTTCGGGACCGTTATCAAACGTTTCAAGCCTTCAGAAGCGGAAGGTCTCGACGCGTCGTTCGCCTTTGATCTCGGCGGACCGGATGGCGGCAAATGGACGGTTATCATCAAGGAAAAGAAATGCACGGTCACCACGACTATAGAGGGGAAGCCGACGGTTACTCTGGAATTCAACGAAGCTAAGGATTACGTTGATTTTATACTCGGGAAGATCGATGCACAGAGCATCCTGGCTGCCGGAAAGGCGGCCGCAAAGGGCGACATCAACATGATGGCGTCAAAGTGGCCAGTCCTTTTTGAAAAGTACAAGGACCCAATGGCCGGTAACATTCCTGAGCAGGAGCTCTTGGTACTCAAGAAGACAATATCGGTGAACCAGAAGTTTTCAACAGGTCCCATCATGGGCAAGTTCCTCAAGGGGCTGAAAGATAAAAAAATATACGCGAATAAATGTCCCAAGTGCGGCCGTTTGCAGCTGCCGCCGCGGGAAGTGTGCGCCGAGTGCCGGGTACGCGCGAAGGATTTCGTCGAAGTCGGGCCCAAGGGCGAAGTCCGCTACATGGACCTCGTCTATTACGCAATGCCCGATCCGCTTACTGGCGTGGCTAGGGAGACACCGTATGGGGCCCTCAACGTGCTTCTGGACGGATGCAAAGGCAATGAAACCCTGCCGCATTTTATTAGAAAGGACCAGATAGAGAAAATCCAGTTAGGATGGAACGAGAAAAAGGGAACCCGCGTCCGTCCCGTCTGGGAGGAAAACCGGATCGGTGATATCTGGGACATTAAATATTTCGAGATAGATGAGTAAGGAGTATGGTCATGGCAAAAAAGGAAATGAAAGGATTTGAAGACAGCTATATTGTTGAAGGTAAGATGGCGCTCCCTTATACCTACTTCGCCGGCCGTGTAGGCAGCAAGTTCATTACTACGCTCCGCGACCAGAAGAAGATTATGGGAGTGAAATGCCCGACCTGTAACAAGGTCTATCTTCCCCCGCGGCAGGTGTGCGAGAAGGATTTCACCGACATCCGTGACAATTGGGTCGAGGTGAAGAATAGCGGCGTGGTGACCAACTTTACTGTCGTGCGGTATGACGACAAGCACCTTCCCCGCAAAGCGCCGTTTACTTTGGCGCTGATAAAGCTGGATGGGGCAGATACCCCGTTTATGCATATTCTGGAAGGTATAAAGCCGGAAGAGGTGAAGATCGGCATGAAGGTAGAGGCTGAGTTTGCTGCGCAGACGACCAATACCATTCTTGACATAGATCATTTCAAGCCGGCGGCTGCAGAGAAGAACGTATTCGAACGGCCCGGTACCGGAAGAAAACCGTGGAAACCGGAAGATGAACATGAAACACAAGAAAAAAGAAGAGGAGGAAAACCTGATATGTCGACACCAGTAATAATTACCGCTGCGCTGTCCGGCGCGGCGACTATGAAGAACCAGATCCCCAGCGTTCCGTATACTCCCGCCGAGTTCGCCGAAGAGGCTTACAAATGCTGGAAAGCGGGCGCGGCTATGGTTCACGTCCATGCACGGGGGGAAGACGGCATGGCCACCCATGAGCATGACCGTATCAGGGCGACTCACGATGCGATCAAGGAAAGGTGCCCGGATCTTATCGTGAACCTAAGCTCCGCTGTCGGCATGGGCAAAACAGCAGAGCAGCGGATATCCCAGATCGTGGCGATCAAGCCGGAGATGGCGTCCCTGAACACCAACACTATGAACTTCAGTATCATTGACCGCAAAACTGGGAAGATATTCATCGATTACGTGTTCGAGAACACATTCACCATGGTGCAGGATTTCGGCAAGGCCATGGAAAAAAACGGCGTGAAGCCTGAAATCGAGTGCTACGACATCGGCGGATTAGACAACACCTTGCTCGTTGCGAAGCAGGGCTTCTTCACCGACCCGATGAACTTCAACTTCGTATGGGGAGTCGCGGGCGGACAGGCTTTCCGGTCCGAGGCATTCATCGCCATGATGAACGCGATTCCCCCGAAAGCGAACTTCACCACTTGCGGCGTAGGCACCGACGAGTTCCCCTGCATCATGCAGTCGTGCATGCTAGGAGGACACATGAGAGTCGGACTCGAGGACAACATCCGGATGCCGAACGGCGAACTCGCCAAAGGAAACTACGAACTCGTTGAAGTGGCTGTCAGGATAGCCGAGTGCCTTGGTCGTCCGGTAGCTACGGCGGATGAAGCCCGCCTGATCATGGGCATTAAGAAAAGATAGTAATTGATTAGGTATCACTTAATATAAACTTGGGGGGTGCGTGATGGAATTATCAGAAAAAACCATGAATGATGTTTTTCGGAACCGCGTCAATAAGTACGGGAATCGTCTTGCCATCGAAAAAAAGATGGGAGGCGTTTGGCACGGCGCCACCTGGAACGAATATTACGACCGGGCGCGTGCCGTAGGCCTTGGTCTCTGGTCGCTGGGAGTCAGGAAGGGAAATATGGTTTCCATACTTTCTGAAAACAGGCTGGAATGGCTTTATACCGATATGGGCTCGCTGGGAATCGGCGTCTGCGTAATCCCGGTGTACCCCACCCTGGCTTCTGAGGATATCGAGTATATTGTCAATAATTCCGAATCGAAGGTCATTGTGCCGGAAAACAAGAACCAGCTCAAAAAGGTGCTACAGATCGTGGACAAGTGCCCCAGCCTTGAAAAGATAATCGTAATGGAAGAAAAGGATGCCGCGGGTCATCCCAAAGTCATGAGTTTCAAGGATCTCATGGAACTCGGAAGGAGAAAATACACCGAAGACCCTTCTCTCTTTGAAAAGCTGTCACAGGAAGTAACGGTTGATGAACTTGCCACCATCGTGTACACATCCGGCACAACCGGATTGCCCAAGGGCGCCATGATAACCCACGGTAATATTTTCTGGGTGGTCCAGTCCCTGGACGCGATCCGTCCCCATTTTGCGTCCGACAAGGACTGCACGGTTCCTTTCCTTCCACATTCTCATGAGTTTGAACGGATCGCGGGCCATTTCTACGGCATGTACTGCGGCATT
>JAFNGM010000241.1:0-2015 GCA_017885225.1 Syntrophaceae bacterium
TCTTCCTTATAGTAAGCTGAAGTCAGTAAAACGTCAAATTTGATGAAGATGCATGATTTCAAACCGGAATCAATAATGTTATTCCCTCGGTAAGTGTGATATTAATTACCAGTTATGTTAGTGGCTTGGGTCAACAGATACATAGTCGATAGCGTGGCACTATCGGGATACCAAGCTGCTAACGGAGAAAACAAACGTCAACCTACAGTATCGTGAGAAACAGGTTCACTCAAAGCAAATGGTTCTTGATTTTCTAACCGGCTCATTGTGAAGATCACTATTGCATTTTAAGGGATATTTTGATGATCCGACAGCCACCTTCTTTCTGGAATATTCCCCAGGCTGATTTAATGGCGCAGCTCGAAACACAGCAGGAAGGATTGAGCAGCGAAGAAGCAAGGCGGCGCCTGATTAGCTATGGCGTCAATCTGCTAACGCCCCAGAAACGGTCCGATACGTTTGCGCTCCTGCTTGCCCAATTCAAGAATCCCATAATTTTAACGCTTATTTTTGCCGCCGGGTTATCTTTCTTCCTGCAAGATCATTTGGATGCCGCTATTATTTTTTTTATCGTTCTGGTTAGCGGCCTTTTGGGTTTCTGGCAGGAGCGAGGCGCCGCTGACGCTGTCGAAAAGCTCCTGGCCATCGTCAAGATCAAGACAACGGTTCTGCGTGACGGGAGTCCGAACGATATTGCCCAGGAAGATGTTGTCCCGGGAGACGTTGTTGTCTTAAATGCCGGGGATGCGATCCCCGCAGACAGCCTGATATTAGAAGCAAAAGATTTCTTTGTGGACGAGGCAACCTTGACAGGTGAAACCTACCCCGTCGAGAAGGAGGCCGGTCTATTATCAGCGGAAACGCCCCTCAACAGTCGTACAAACTGCCTCTTTATGGGAACCCACGTTATCAGCGGTACAGCCAATGCCGTTGTTGTTCTCACGGGGAAGGAAGCGGAATTCGGCAAAATTTCGGAAAGGCTGAAACTGAGGCCCCAGGAAACGGAATTTGAACATGGCATTCGGCAATTCGGGTATCTGTTGCTGGAAGTAACGCTGGCCCTGGTTTTCCTGATTTTTGCTGTCAATGTCTATTTCCACCGGCCCGTCCTGGAAGCGTTCCTTTTTTCTCTGGCTCTGGCGGTGGGGCTGACGCCGCAACTGCTGCCCGCTATTATCAGTATCAATCTGGCTCATGGCGCCAAGAGTATGGCACAGCATAAGGTCATTGTGAAGCGGCTCGCCGCCATTGAGAATTTCGGGAGTATGGATGTCCTCTGCTCGGACAAGACGGGAACCCTGACTGAGGGAACAGTACATCTCCATTCTGCATTAGATCTCGCAGGCAATTCCAGTGAACGGGTCTTTTTTCACGCATATATGAACGCCTTCTTTGAAAAAGGCTTCTCCAATCCCATCGATGAAGCGATTCGCTCTTACAGAAAGCCGGATGTATCCGGGTATGAAAAGGCAGACGAGGTGCCGTATGACTTCATCCGTAAGCGCCTAAGTATTCTGGTTGTGAAGGAAGGCAGCTCTTTGATGGTCACTAAGGGGACTCTTCCCAATGTACTTGACATCTGTTCGACGGCAGAGGCGCCCTTGGGCGATAAGGTGGATATAGCTTCGGTAAAACAAGAGATCCATCAGAAATTTGAGACGCTCAGCAATCAGGGTTTTCGCCTCTTGGGAATTGCGTATCGGGATATGGGGGCAGAGGCGTCCATCGATAAAAAACATGAGGCGAATATGACGTTCCTCGGTTTTCTGGTTCTCTTNNGATGTGGGAATGGCGGATGCAAAGATCCTAACCGGGAGCGAGTTGCGTGAAATAAGCAATGAGGCTCTTTTACGGAAGGTAACAGAGACGGACATCTTCGCTGAGGTAGAGCCTAATCAGAAAGAACGGATTATTCTTGCACTCCGGAAGGCCGGGCATGTCGTGGGATATATGGGAGATGGAATCAATGACGCTTCCGCCCTCCATGCAGCGGATGTCGGTATCTCGGTGGACAC
>JAFNGM010000241.1:2036-7562 GCA_017885225.1 Syntrophaceae bacterium
ACACCTTGAAGTACGTCTTTATGGCCACGAGCGCTAATTTCGGAAATATGTTCAGCATGGCAGGCGCTTCTCTGTTTCTGTCCTTTCTCCCGTTGCTGCCCAAGCAGATCCTGTTGACCAATCTGATGACGGATTTTCCGGAAATGACCATTGCCACGGATCATGTAGACAGAGAGATGCTGAATCAGCCCAGGCGCTGGAATATTTCTTTTATCCGGAAATTCATGTTCACCTTCGGCCTGGTGAGTTCGGTTTTCGATTATCTTACTTTGGGGGTTCTATTATTCATCCTCCATGCCACGCCCGATCAATTTAGAACGGGATGGTTTATGGAGTCCGTCATTTCGGCCTCAATTATTGTGCTCGTAATTCGCAGCAGGAGGCCGTTCTTTAAGAGCAGACCGGGCAAACCTCTACTTATTGCTACACTTGTCATAGTTCTTGCGACACTTATTTTCCCCTATACTCCTATCGGGCCGATCTTCGGGTTTGTACCCTTGCCCGTTTCTTTTCTTATGATGATGGGCCTTATTGTGATATTTTATATATTGATGGCGGAGTTTGTAAAAAAAGTATTTTATCAAAAAATAAATGCTTAAAATCACACCATAACATGAAGGAGCTAAAGATTATGGAATTTACAAAAATAATGACGGAAAGACGTGCAGTTAATTTTTTTGACCCGACGAAACCTGTAAACGATGACGAATTGAAAAAAATAATAGAGACGGCAGCCCTCGCGCCATCAGGCTTCAACTTTCAACCCTGGCAGTTGATTGTTGTNNATAACGGACGCCCCGGTGGTATTGATCCTGCTCGCAGACAGGGATGGCTGGAAAGCAGGCCATCCAACAATGGAAAAGGTGTGGCAGAATATGTTGGATCTGGGTTATGTGAAACCGGAACAAAGACAATGGATTGAAGGCGGGGCAGAATCCATTTACGGTGGAGAAGAAAAATCTCTGGCTTTTGCGGTTAAAAATGCTGCCTTTTTCGGAATGGCCTTGATGCTTGCAGCAACGGATGCCGGACTCGATTCACACCCCATGGACGGGTTTGATCATGATGGGGTCAGAAAGGCTTTCAATATCCCAGACAACTTCTTTGTCCCGATGCTTCTCGCTATTGGTCATTTCAATGAAAAATATAAGCTCATGCCGCCGAAGTGGAGAAAATCATATGAGGAAATTGTTTTAAGAACCTATTGAAGTAGGAGACATGGTAAATTACTCTAATAGAAGATACAGGTGGGACGTCTGTCCCACCATGAGGACAATAAATGCATTCTCTCCTGTTCAGTATCACAACATATTCTTACTTTGGGATTTTTGTTGCTCTGGCACTCGGAATCTTAGGTTTGCCTATACCTGATGAGACATTGATGGCATATGCAGGTTTTCTTGCTTTTCAAGGAAAATTTAACTTTCTTTATACCGTTATGGTTGCCTTCATAGGAACTTCATGTGGCATTACAATTGGCTACATTCTTGGTCGGAGATTTGGAAACCCTTTCATAAAAAGATATTCGGCTAAGATGTACATAAATTCGGAACATATACAAAATGCAGAAAGATTTTATAACAGATATGGGAAGGTTGCATTATTCATTGGTTATTTTATTCCAGNNGGGACGTCCCTTATGCCATACCGTATATTTGCTCTTTTTGCATATGCGGGGGGTCTCTTATGGACGATTATTTTCGTGAGTCTCGGTTATTTTCTGGGTGAGAAATGGCACAACGTTTATATGTATTCACACCGCTACATAATACCTGTGGTACTTGTATCAATTATTGTTCTCGGTATCGCTATTTATTGGAAAACGTCGGAAGAAAAACAATATGAAACAAGTTCGATAAAACCAGACGTGTAAAACGATGACTACTGTTATGCCTGGAGGAGAAGCTATACACAAAGCTGTTAAATGGATATCCGGCGAACTGCAGGAAGACGCGAACAAATCTAGTCAAAAACTTATCAATAATGTAGTCTTACGTTTTGATCTCTCTCTAAAAGAAGCGGAGTTCCTGACAGAGTTTTATCGCAAAGGTAAAATAGAAGGTCATTAATAACCCTTTTGTTTAGTCCTTCCTGTTATCAACGGAAATAAAATCCCCTTCGATATACAAGCTTTCGATCGTTAATCAATCAAATAAATCCCTCGGCAACTTCGTCCTCCCATCAACTCTATCTGTGATTGCTCGATTGACTTTCCTCTTAAAGCACTATAGGGTATCATGACTGTAGGGAAAATATGAGGTGGAAATATGTTTGGCATAGGCATGCAGGAATTGATTATCGTTCTCGTAATTGCCTTGATAATTTTTGGTCCAGGTAAACTTCCTGAATTGGGAAACTCTATCGGCAAGGCCATAAGGGGTTTCAAAAAGTCCATGGATGAGCCGGAAGAGAAATCAGGAAATAACTCAGAATCAAAGAAGATCGAAGAAAAGAAAGAATAAAAGGAATACCGGAATCCTATTGATGAATGGACGTCTCATACTCAGAATCTCAGTCCTATTTCTTCTTATTGTTCTGACAACCTATCTTTTTATCCACTATGACCTGTATACCTTCTTCATAGATAAGCAAAAGGCAATCACGTTTGTTAACTCCTTTCATCCCTATGATGAAGTTGCCTTCATATCGCTTCAGATCCTACAGGTGGTGGCAGCGCCGATACCGGGGGAGATAACCGGCCTTATTGGTGGTTATCTTTATGGTCCTATTCCAGGTACGATTTACTCCACTATCGGTCTCACGATTGGTTCCTGGTTAGCCTTTGTCCTTGCCAGGTTTTTTGGTCTGCCCCTTGTCGAGAAAGCTGTAAAACCATCAATCATGCAGAAATACGATTACTTCCTGGAACACCGGGGATTGTTTTTCTCTTTTCTCCTCTTTCTCATCCCTGGCTTTCCCAAAGATTACCTCTGCTACATCATGGGTTTAAGCCACATGAAGATATGGCATTTTTTGGGCATTTCGACGGTTGGGCGTTTACTCGGGACTACTTTGCTGTCTGTGAGTGGCCATTGTGCCCGCAATAATCAATATACAGGACTTTTGATCGTTGCTGGCATTAGTTGTATTTTTATCATAGTTGCCTATTTCTATCGGGATAAATGGCTGGAAATGGTAAAACAAAAAGAGGATATATCCAAAAACCCTTAGAAATCCCACTATGATCAGGATATCCAGAGCCTGTTGAGAAGGACTAATTTTGATGGACAGCAATATATTGATTTCATTGTAAAATATAACTTCTCTCCGAACACCTCTTTCCTTCCTGTTATCAATAGAAATGAGATTTCAGGAGATAAAAAGATTTCAAGTGGTTATCAATAAAATATTCCTTTGACTTCTCAACTCATTAAGGCCAGAATAAAACATATTTGAATAAGGCACTTTCAATCGGTTAACAGCCAATTTGAACCCTCTTTAGAAGGGCGATGCCATGAAAAGATTATTGAAACCCTGCTTCTGAAAAGAGTGCGGGGTTTTGTGTTTAGTGTCAAGGAACAAATCAGGAATTAAATACATATAAGAAGGAGGGTTGCCTGTGGCAAAATGGATTATTGAACCCGAGCATACCGTTGCTCATTTTACAGCACGACACATGATGATTACGGATGTCCATGGTCAATTTAATAAAATCTCCGGCATCATTTATTTTGATCCAGAAAACATGGCGAGCACCTCGGTAGAGGTCGAAATAGATGCGGCGAGCATATGGACAGGCGTTGAACCGCGCGATAATCACCTCCGCAGTGCGGATTTCTTGGATGTGGAAAAATACCCGACGATTTCTTTTAAAAGCACAAAAGTAGAAGTCGCAGGGATCAATTCGTTAAAGCTTCATGGGGAAATAACGATTCATGGCATCACAAGACCTATTCTCCTTAATGCAGAATTCTTTGGCCCAAACCATTATGAAGATGAGGAGGGTTCATACACTTCGATTGGTTTCACTGCGACAACCCATCTTAATCGAGAAGATTTCGGAATGACTTGGAATAACTTTTTTGGCAACGGCAATTTCATGGTTGGAAAGCATTTAAATATTACTTTGAATGTTGAAGCCGATCTTGCATCTGAATGAGCCGTATGATTTGAAAGTTTATTGAAATAACTGGTCCCATGGAGGGGAAGGATAGACCCATTAATAATCGTGATCATTTTAGGAATTTCATGCCCGGGCTGAGAAAAATATGAAAGGAAGTGAAAAAGGATGAGGACCCTAAAAAGGAACGAACTGAGCAAACGAGCCAGGCGCAAAGAAAAAAAATTCTGGTTGTACATGAGGTCTGCAGAATCTGGTAAGTTATGCTACAGTTGAAAGAAGTGAAAAGCCAAATAGTTGCCGGTCGGGCAACAAAGGATTTTGATTTTTTCATTCAGTGGCATTTAACCGAGCGCTGTAATCTCCAGTGCCGCCATTGCTATCAGCAGCGGAGAAAACCTGGAGAGATGAGTATTGGTGAATTGAAACAGCAAATCGACGGAGCGACAGAGATGTTGCTAGCCTGGGAAGAGGAGTATGACATATCATTGTCTCCGTCGATTCATTTTACCGGAGGTGAGCCATTTCTCTATAAGGGGCTGTGGAACGTAATCGGCCATGCCATGCAAAGCGGGTACAATGTTGCTATTTTGACTAATGGCTGTCTCATCACAAAAGCAGATGCTGAGAAAGCAAATGCTTTCGGTATCGCGGATATTCAGCTAAGTCTCGAAGGACCCCCTGAAATACACGATGCCATAAGAGGTCTCGGAAGCTTTACTGCTGCGGCCAAGGGTGCCCGGCTTCTTATTGACGCCGGGAATTGCGTAAGTTCCAATATGACTCTTTCCCGCCTCAACATCAATAGTGTTGAAGAAACTGCGGAGATAGCAAAAGACGTGGGTTTCTCCGGCATTGGCTTTTCACGCCTGGTGCCATGCGGAAGCGGTAAAAACTTACTGGATAGCCTGCTTGAAAGCCAGGAGATTAAGACTGCTTACCAGAAAATCCTCGCATTAAACAGTCCTTCCTTCAAAGTTGATTCAGGAGATCCTCTGGCCGGAGTCATTTCGGGGTTCCGACCTTCACCGGAAAGCGAGCTTGCTCTTTCTGGCTGTAGTGCCGGTTTTTCAGGGGTAACCATTACGAGTGACGGATCTGTCATGCCGTGCCGACGTATCGGCATTAAGATAGGAAACCTACGTAAAACCTCTCTACGACGGATCTGGTCTACTTCTAAGGTTCTATGGCAGCTCAGGCAAAGAGAAAGTTACAAAGGCAAATGCGGTAATTGCTCTCTCTGGCCATCCTGCCGTGGGTGCCGGGCTGTGGCTTATGCCTATTCAAAAACGCAAGGTACCCATGATCTCTTCGCGGATGATCCTCAATGCTGGATGCTCCGTCGTGAAAAAGCTGACCTTACAAACAGGTAATATAGACAGAAGATCATTTATGCTCGGTTTCGAATGGTAATGCTCAGGATTCCTTTTCATTGAAATCATTTGTTAGTAGGTGCTATACGTAAC
>JAFNGM010000242.1:0-3178 GCA_017885225.1 Syntrophaceae bacterium
ATGCATGGCGGCGATCAGGAACAGCAGCGCCGGGCATCCACCCACAATGTACCGGGGATCGTCGGTTTTGGAAAGGCTGTGGAACTGGCAAAGGAAGAGATGGGGAAGGAAATTGAGAAGCTGACCTTCCTCCGGAATATGTTGATCGATGGCATTCTGGCAAAGATTGAACATTCGCGCTTGAACGGTCATCCTGCACAGCGGCTCCCCAATAACGTCAATATTTCTATTGCCTATGTGGAGGGTGAATCTATGATTTTGAATCTCGATATGGAGGGGATCGCCTGTTCCACGGGATCGGCCTGCACCTCATCGTCACTGGAGCCGTCTCATGTCCTTACGGCCATTGGGCTTCCTCATGAGCTTGCCCATGGTTCATTGAGATTTTCCTTGGGGAGAAAGACATCGGAAGACGACATCCGTTACGTTCTTGCAGTCCTGCCCGGTATTGTTAGTAAACTGCGTTCCATGTCTCCTCTCTATAAAAAGGAGGTAAAGTAAATGGAGTACAGTGAAAAGGTTATGGAACATTTCCGAAATCCACGAAATGTCGGTGAAATAGAGAATCCTGATGGTGTCGGGAAGGTGGGAAATCCCGTATGTGGTGATATTATGGAACTCTACATCAAGGTCGATGGCGGTATTATTACTGATGCCAAGTTCAAGACGTTTGGCTGCGGCGCCGCGATTGCCACGAGTTCCATGGTTACGGAACTGGTGAAGAACAAGACAATTGAAGACGCCTTGAAAATATCCAACCGGGCCGTTGTGGAGGCCTTGGGAGGACTCCCGCCTATCAAGATGCACTGCTCCGTTCTGGCGGAAGAAGCATTAAAAAGGGCCCTTGACGATTATCGAATGCGGTCTGCAAAAGTCGCATCCGGCAAGGCGGCGTAGAGAAACAGAGCGCCACGAAGAATAAAAATAGTCCATTTGTCATTCCTGCGAAAGCAGGAATCCAGGATTTAAAGGATCAGGATTCCCCCGTATCAAGTGTGTGGCTTGCCTATCAAGTCTGGAATGACGGTAAAATTTTTTTTCATGTTAAAGGAAGCATATGGGTAAAAAAGTTTTAGCAGCCATGAGCGGTGGCGTCGATTCATCCGTCGCAGCCATGTTGCTGAAAAATGAAGGGTATGATGTTTCCGGCGTGACCATGTGTTTCGGCATTGCGGGAGAAGATGATTGTGTACGATGCTGCGGTGCTGCTGCGGTCGACAACGCGAAACGGGTCTGTGAACGGCTGAAAATCCCTCACTATGCTTTTGATTATGCGGGAGAGCTGGAGGAGAAGGTCATCGCTAAATTCGTCAGTGAGTATAAAAGAGGAAGGACACCGAATCCCTGTGTGGATTGCAATCGCTACCTGAAATTCGGGAGTCTTTTGGAAAAAGCAAAGATACTCGGTTTTGATTTTCTGGCGACGGGACATTATGCTGCCATCGAACGAAATGAAGCGGGTCATTGTCTGAAACGGCCGAAGGACAGAAAGAAAGATCAGACATATTTTCTCTATGCCATTCCCTACGAGGGTTTGGGGAGCATACTGTTTCCCCTCTCCTCTCTGACCAAGGATGAAGTAAGGGAAATAGCGAAAAAGGCTTCCTTGCCTGTTGCGGAAAAACAGGAGAGCCAGGATATCTGTTTTGTGACACAGAAAAACTATCAGGAGTTTCTCTCAGAGCGCATGAAGGGATTGAAGCCGGGTCCGATTGTGGACATGNNATTCTGGGCACGCATCGGGGAATAATATTTCATACTATCGGTCAGCGGGGAGGTCTGGGCATCAGTTATACAACACCGTTGTACGTTGTGTCCATTGATCCTGATGAAAACCGTATTGTTGTCAGCGAAAAAAAGGACTTAATGGCAAAGGGGCTTTTTGCGGGTGATGTGAATGTGCTTGCTGAATCCTGGCCCCGGAGGGTGTATGCCAAGATCAGATACCGGAAAAAAGAGGCGCCCTGCGAGGTAACGACCGAGAATGACAGGCTCAGAGTACTATTTGTCGAAAAACAGGAAGCAATCACCCCTGGCCAGGCCGTGGTTTTTTATGAGAATGACCGCGTCCTGGGGGGAGGAGTCATCGAAGAGGTTTTACATGGAACTTGTTGAAAAGATCAACCGATTAAGAAAAGAGAGAAATGCCGTCATCCTGGCGCACAACTACCAGATTCCCGAAGTCCAGGATATTGCGGACTACGTGGGCGATTCTCTGGGGCTCAGCATCCAGGCGTCGAAGACCACTGCGGATGTCATTGTATTCTGCGGCGTCTNNTTCATGGCGGAGACGGCAAAGATACTTTCGCCGGAAAAAATCGTCCTCATCCCGGACAGAAAAGCGGGCTGTCCTATGGCGGATATGATTACCGCCGAAGAGCTCCGGAAGCTGAAGGCAGAGCATCCAAAGGCAAAGGTCCTGTGTTATGTAAATACAACAGCTGACGTGAAAGCCGAGTGTGATGTCTGCTGCACTTCAGGGAATGCCGAGCGGATCGTCCGTGAGGCTTTTCAGAAGGATGATGAGATCATTTTTGCTCCCGATCAGTATCTTGCCCATTATATATCAACCCAGGTAGGAAGAGATTTTATTTCCTGGAAAGGATATTGCCCCACACATGTGAAGATATTGCCTGAAGACATTGCGATGAAAAGGGCGCTCTATAAGGATGCAGAAGTCATCGTACATCCGGAATGTCACGCCAGTGTTACCTCTCTGGCTGATAAGGTTTTCTCCACGGAAGGGATGTGCCGTTACATCAGATCATCGAAAGCGAAGGAATTTATCATAGGGACGGAAATCGGTATCCTTCACCGGCTGAAGAAGGAAAACCCCGGGAAATTATTTTACCCCGTATCGGAATGGGCGACATGTCCGAACATGAAACTGACAACCCTGGAAAAGGTTTTGTGGGCTCTTGAAGAAATGCAGTACGAAGTTACCGTACCGCCGGAAATCATCGCCAGAGCAAAAAGGAGTTTGCAGATAATGCTTGATCATTAGGATGGGTTTGGATTTTTTGTCATTTCAACGGCGGGGAAAAATCCTGTTGTCATTCTATTATTAAGACGAACAGAATAAAGAAAGGGACACTACATTATGAGTAAAATCGATGCAAAATTAAAAACTGAAACCCTGGTCCTGCATGGCGGCCAGGAGGCGGATCCGACAACGGGA
>JAFNGM010000242.1:3195-3730 GCA_017885225.1 Syntrophaceae bacterium
TTTGGCCTGAGGGAGTTCGGCAATATTTATACACGACTGATGAACCCGACTACGGATGTTTTTGAGAAGCGGGTAGCCCTTCTGGACGGCGGCGTCGGGGCACTGGCGGTGGCGAGCGGCCAGTCGGCAATCACCGTGGCGTTTCTCAATATCGCACAGGCGGGTGATGAGATTGTGTCAGCGGACAATCTCTATGGGGGAACCTACAACCTGTTTCATTACACCTTTCCCCGTCTGGGTCTGAAAGTCAATTTCGTCAAATCGAACGACCTTGACGCCTTTCAGAAGGCGATTACGCCGAAGACTAAGGCGATATACGCGGAGTCTATCGGGAATCCCAAACTCGATGTGGCCGACCTCGAAGGTATTGCCGGTGTTGCGCATAAGAACGGCATTCCTGTTGTTTTAGATAATACTGTTTCGCCATACCTGCTTCGACCTATTGATTTCGGAGTGGATATTGTTGTGTATTCAGCAACCAAATTCATTGGCGGACACGGGACATCCCTGGGCGGTGTGATCGTCGATTCCGGAA
>JAFNGM010000243.1:0-194 GCA_017885225.1 Syntrophaceae bacterium
GGCTTCCAGGGTTCTGTCCTTCCTTGCCTCGGGGCTCATTTGAATCTTTTCTATGCCACTGTCTTTGACGGAGAGGAGTTCCAGGAGGTAGGGGAGTGTCGAGGCTTCATCAATATTTAGGGCTGCGAGGAATCGCGTGACCTTTTCTCTGATTACCTGATCCGTATCCGTATCCTGGATGTCAAAGTTGGCTC
>JAFNGM010000243.1:252-5656 GCA_017885225.1 Syntrophaceae bacterium
TCGGAGATGATGGAGATGGCCTGGCCTCTCCCCTCCTTGGAGCGTTCATAACCGTCAAGAAGAAGTTCAAGCTCCCGCTGCCTCCCCACGAAGGGGGTAAGACCCCTTTCGGCACTGACATCAAACCGTGTCCTCCTTGTACTGGGGGCGATGACACGGTAAACTTTAAG
Source organism: Syntrophaceae bacterium (assembly GCA_017885225.1). Lineage (GTDB taxonomy): Bacteria > Desulfobacterota > Syntrophia > Syntrophales > UBA2185 > UBA2185. Next base: position 423 of record JAFNGM010000243.1, read on the forward strand.
AGACTTCTCCTTGCCCTTGATCTCTTTGTCACCTAACGCCTCAAACCGGAAGTACCCTTCCGTGAGTTTGAAGGTATCCTCCGTAACATAGGTAGTTCCTGGTTCCGCCAGTTGTTCCATTCGGGCAGCGAGGTTCACCGTATCTCCTACTGCCTTGAACTCCACACGGAGGTCATTGCCGAGAGTGCCCACCACAACTGGACCGGTGTGAATGCCGATACGCATCTGGATGAGGGGGAGATCGCCTTTCTCCCGTTTGACCTTCTCGTTGTATCTGGATATCTCCCGGTGAATGGACATGGCAGATCGCAGGGCTCTCTGTGGCGCATCCTCAAGTGCTATGGGGGCGCCGAAGAGGGCCATTACCCCGTCCCCTGTCATCTCGTTCACCGTGCCTTCATAGGCGTGCACCCGGTGAATGAGGATCTCATATATCTGATCCATCATGGCATACATGGCTTCGGGGCCAAGTTTCTCTGAGAGGGGGGTAAAGCCATTCATGTCGCAGAACATCACCGTGATCTGTCTCTTCTCCCCTTCGATCTTGTCCCTCTGGGAGAGGATCTTCTCGGTGATGCCCTTAGGCAGGTACTTCTGGATCTTCTCCAGTTTCTCATCGAAGGAGAGTTCCTTGCGAAGGGGTTCGGGGAAAAGGCTGAGGTTGTGGCCGCAGTCGCCGCAGAACTTATCAGACGGAAAATTATCTGATTGACAGTGAGGACAGATCGCTATTAGTTTGGTACCGCACTCCCGACAGAATTTTCTTGTGTCGTGATTCTCAGCTTGGCATGATAGGCACTTCATGGTTGTGCCTCACTGGTGGATATCTAAAGGAAAATGCTTCGTAGTGAATGAAAATTTAAAATGGCCACTTCCAACAATGTTATAAACTTTAAGATAGGCAAGAATGAAAATCCTTTTAGATAGCGATCCGTACCCCTGTCTTTTTTATCTCATCAATAAGGATGCTGCCGCGGGAAAAGATTTCCGGATTGAAAGGCATTGGCTCAATCCTGTTGTCAATCTTTCTCCTTAAAGGCACTATTTTGCGCCTGTCTTCGAATCTGTCACCGGTAAATGCCTCGGAGACGACAGCAATATCGATATCGCTTTCCTCCTTAATCGTCCCTTTGACATAGGATCCAAACAGGATCGCTTCTCGAACCGGGATATTGTGTTTTCTGAGTTCTTCTATATATCTCTTTACGATGTCTATTATTGAATCTGCTGAAGCAGCCATTTTCTTATTTCCTCAATTTTTTGCATATACGTTTTTGAAAATTGATTTGTACATTTCTTATNNACCTCAAGATTGAAATCCGTTATTATTTCTAATAACTCAAGTTGTTCAGCAGTTGGTATTAGGCCTACCTTCTCAGCGAGATAGGTCAGGCTGTGAGTAAATGGTGGTGATTCGTTAAACTTTTTTACAAAGAGTGCTTTTAACAGTTTCTCGACAGTTAAATGCCCAAAGAAAAGGGCATAAGGATAGTCTCCCTTCTCAAAAAGATGACCTGCAACTACCCAGTCGTGTGTTGCGGATTCTATCCAGTACTTGATTTTCTCATCCCTCGTCATGAAAAATATCCAAATTATTTGTTATTTTTAGATTATTACAATATAAATAAAACTTCAATCAATAACTAGGAAAAGTTATTTTTTAACCGAGAGAATTTTTTCGAGATATTTAATCCGTGCTCTATAAGATGAAAGCTCGCTCATGTACTTTTTCCGGACGTCCAATTCTTTCGACAGCTTTTCCAATTCACCGGCAGAAACATGTTTGCTGCAATTTTTTCTGCCTTCCCGGTATTTCAGATAATGGTATGCGTACCTTTTCCCCTTGTATTCCTTATATCGGACATGGAGAGAGCCTTTAGGTAGACCGGCAAGCATCTTAACGAGAGACGCAGACATATTCCTACATCGATCCAGTTCTTCCCTGAGCATCTCGTGCACCAGGTTATCCTTTTCCACCACTTTCATGAAATAATTATATATGATGTGGTGGAAAATTGCAAGGTGAAAATAAATCTCAGCGTATCCCGAGTACCATTGTCATGAATGGAACTATGATACTCACAACTTTGGAGGATTCGAGGGTCGGCATTGTGGACATTTCATAGTGATCCTCCTTCAAAACACCATCTCCACTTCACACGTGCCGTAAGACTGCCGTATAGTGACAGTGCCGCACTTCTTGGCCAGTGTCAGCATCGCCGTGTTTTCCGGCAGGATATCCGCGGTAAACCCACGCAGCCCTTTTGACTTGGCGTATTCAACCATCCTCTGCTGCAACGCGGAACCAAGGCCGCCTCCCTTCCACTCGGGCCTGTTCATGTAGGCCACGTCTGCCATATTGGTTGAAGGATTCACCACGTAGCAGGAACTGCCGATGATTTGTTCGTCTTCGAGACTCCCGATAGTCGCGACAAAAGCCATTTCCTTCTCATAATCCACATTACACAGATGCTCCGCCTTGGAGACGGCAAGAGATTTCAGGCCGGTAAAAAACCGCGTATACACATCCTGCGGCGTCATGTGATAGAAAATATCCTGAAGTCCCCTCACATCACTGGCCTTGGCCGGACGAATGACAACCTTCGTGCCATTTCTCAATATCACCTCTCTCACCGCTTCTTCCGGGTAGGCCGTTTTGCTCATGAGCGTCTGCTCTTCGCGCAGGTACCCAAGACGTTTAGCTTCCGCCAACAACCAATGCCTGAATGACGGGTGGGCGATCTCGATCAGCGCNNAACGCCCTCTCGCGAATCGACTTGCAGAACAGATATGCATAGCCGTATTCGGTAATCACATAATGGACATCGGAGCGGGGGATGGTAACACCCTCTCCCTCACGGAGCAGTGGGCGGATTCTCGACCTGCCCCGGTCTTCAGTCGTGGAAGCCAGACAGATAATCGGTTTGCCTCCAGGTGAACTGGAAGCCCCGCGGATGAAATCGGGCTGCGTGGATACACCGCCATAAAACTCCCCTTCGAACTGATCGGCGCATACCTGCCNNTCAGATCTATTGACCAGGCCTGCGTGACGGAGACCATCTTGTAGTTTTCCGCGATTATGGACGGATCGCACACATACTCGAGAGGATGAAAGGAAAACAAGGGATTATTGTTGATAAAATCATAGAGTCGGCGGGTTCCCATGCAATAGCTGGCGACAATCTTTCCCTTATGTATCGTTTTTGCCTCCCCCGTAATAACACCCTGCTCAACCAAATCAACGATCGGATCGGTGATAACGTCGGAATGGATGCCCAGGGCCCGCCGGTTTGTCAGGTACCTCAGCATTTGATTGGGTATTCTCCCCAGGCCTATCTGAAGCGTAGATCCGTCTTCGATAATCCTGGCAACATAACGGGCGATCATTTCAGATACGGCGTCCTCCACCGGGGGATGGACATACTCAATAACCGGGGTTTCAACAAGCACCATTTTGTCGATTTGATCAACTGAAATGAGCGTGTCACCATGGGTCCACGGCATATTGGGATTTATCTCGGCAATCACCCGGCCGGCGTTTTTTATAATCGCGGAAGTGATATCAGCGGAAACACCGAGGCTGACAAAACCTTTGTCATTCGGCATCGATACCTGTACAAGCGCCAGGTCAATGGAAAGACCGCCCCTTTTTATCAGGTGCGGCACCTGGGCGAGGGAGATGGGAATATAGTCGGCCTTCCCCTGCTTTATGACCTCCCGTGTCTCACTCCCGACGAAGAAAACCTTGTGATGAAATTTCGTGTGCGGGCTACCATCCACGCAAGGAATGGCGCCATCTACAAGAAAATGGTAAAGGTGCACATCGGTGAGCCTGTCGCCCATGTTCTCTAATGTCTGCACCAGGACTCTCGGTGTCGCACAGGCCGTTCCTACAAAAATCCTGGAACCTGATGACACGGACGCAAGGGCCGCCTCCGGCGTTGTAATCTTTTCCCCGAGAGCTGCAAGAATATCATGGTGTGACGATGATACGTCAGTCATCCGCGCGCCTCCCTTTTGTTATTTGAGAACTTTTACGAATTCGTAAAAAGTCGGATTTTGCCTCACCTTGTCATTCCCGCGAAAGCGGGAATCCAGTGATATTAAGTAGTGCCTGACTTATGCCTCCGCTTCTCGCCTGGTTTCCCAACATCGCCGCATACGGAAACCAAGGTTCGATTTCTCATGAAATCTCAGCAAGGGTCTTTTCCGTCCGTGTCACCCACCCGTCAGCGCCGCATTCCCGGAAGAGGTCGATGGCCTTGGTGAGTTGCTCCTTCGCCCCTTGGATGTCTCCCTTCTTCTTGAACCAGTCGGCATAGAGGGCGTAGTCGTAAGCTAACTGCCACCTCATTCCGTTTCTCCCGTCTGCTTCTATGGCTTTCTGAAACCAGACCTCTGCATCCAAGTGGTGATCATCATCAATATTTAGCAGGATGTCGCCTATATTTCTTGCCATCCAACCTTCACAAAAAGTGAGTTTATTGTTTTGATAGCCTGCAAGTAATTCACTTACTTCGATAGCCTGATCATGTCTTAACACTTGCGCTCTCATCAGGCTTGTTTGATAAAGTTTAATTACGGAAGGCATAAAACTGACGTTTTCCAAGATTGAAATCACCTTTCTAAAACAATTCACTGCATCATTATATTCTCTCAAATCAATATGCATGGATCCCAAGTGTCCATAAGCCCATGCAACACAACCAATGGAAGCCGATTTTTCATATGAAGAAGTAAATTCTAAAAAATGGGTTTTTGCCTCATCAAATAATCCTTTGAAATAACAAGACGTGCCATAACTGGAGTAAGCCATCCCTTTGATAAAGACATCACCTGTTTCTTTGGCCAGCGTCAATGTTTCCTGAGCAAATTCATAAGCAGGGTTTATCTTTCCCTCAGCTTGATAGCAATCAGAAATAGAGCCTTTTGAATATGCTATCCCCACCGGATTGTTTGCCATCAGACTTAAATCGAGACATTGTTTATGACGTTTGTGGACGTCCTTAAATTCCGAAGTCATGATCAGGAAATTAGCTGATACTAAGAGTGCAGTCCACCATGAAAAATAGTCTGCAACCTCTTCTGCAATGTTCGTTGCCTTGTCAATCAATACAAGTCCTTTGTGGCTGTCCTCTTCAACCCAGAGATAATAGAGCCCGATTGCTGTATATATTGCCGGAAGCCTTCTTCGATAATTTAACGCCACAGCCAGATCAAGAATCGGTTCTACG
>JAFNGM010000244.1:0-669 GCA_017885225.1 Syntrophaceae bacterium
CTATGTACGCGGCTTGGTCCGCGCATCCGTAGACCCATTCATCGAGGAAGGCAGGCAGGAGTTCTGCGTGCCGCTCATATCTCCCCTGGTACTGGCTGAAGCGGATGTCCAGGCCGTAGTAGCCGCGGCATGCCGAAGGATGAGCGCCATACGGGCAGTGGACAACGGCCAGGGTCTTGTAGTAGGGGACAATCACGCGGTCAGGATCGCTTCTGGTTACTTCCGGCTCCACAATCTCCTCGGCCGTCACGATGACGCCCCGCTTTGTTCCCATGGCGCCGAATTCGTCGGTGACGCCCCGTGTTCCATATGATATCACATTGCCGAGCCAGTCAGCCTTCTGGGCATGAATGATTCCCACATCGGCACGCCACGCGCGCACAGCCATCATCTTCTCACCGGTGAAAGGATCTTCAACGAGCTTGAGGTCCATCGTGTTGTTTTTGGGCATATCCGTGCCGATATTCCCCCGAATGGGGATGAAGGGAATGCCGAGAAAGCCTGCCATCATGGCGCTGGTGGCGCCGAAGTTGGAGATGTCATATCTCTTGAGTTGCCCCTTATTGAATGCCCGGCGAATGGCATAGGGGGCCTTCACATACCAGTTCATGATCCAGGCGGTGTGAATTTCCGAAACACAACCAGCGCCCACCATGATATCCAGACCAC
>JAFNGM010000244.1:777-4133 GCA_017885225.1 Syntrophaceae bacterium
TGATGCCAACAATTTCTGGAAAGTAGATCACACCTCCTTCCTAGGGTTCCACAAACCCCCTCGCAATGCGTCTTTCATAACATGGACGGCATAGATAATACACGCGGACATTGCCGCAACCAGTCCCATAGAGCTGTAAAAGAAACGTGCATTCAGGACAACTCTGTTCCATACATCTGCGCTCACAAAACCTGAAGTTTTCCTCAGGCTGGTAGCATTCATCACACTCACGGGGAAAGGCGGACATCATTCATTCCCTGAGGTTGTCGTCGTTTTTTGAAGCAACCAGTGATATCGCAATAAGGTTGTGTGGGCAGTAGAATAAAAAGATTAAAGTCGAGAAATAGAACATCTCGTGCTCCATTTCGGCCTTCGAAAGACCCCTCTATTCCTTATATAGAATTTACTTCTACCAAAAATTGATTTATTGTGTCAACTTTTTTCTGATCCAAAGTAAAGATTTTTTTAGATAAGAGCACTCTTAGAGGTCAAGGAAAAAAATACCAGCGATTTTTTTATTGAAATCACCGGGAAAATAGTGTAAACCGGGTGCCGTGAAGTTGTGAGACAATGTATGTGCGGGGATGCAAATCCCGCATATGGGTTCGGGGAAATAACCCTGTGGGCATAAAATGTGAGTAAAGCTCCCCGCCCACAGGGAGAGGCATTCTGGCAGTTTTAGTAAACGCGTAAACTTCGGAAAGGAGCAGATCATTTATGTGACTTCCGCAGCTTTCAAGAATATGGAAGAATAACCATTACCGAGAAAAAGCTGCAACAACATTATTAATCGACACGTATGCCGCACGATGCGTGGTCCGGAAGGCAAAACCCCGGCTGCCCGTTCCTGCGGACCTTTGATTCGCCTCTTTTGTGGCCAGGCTCACATTCCAACGAAATGCCGCCACTTCCTGAGCATGGCAATCATATCTTGTGTCACCTTACTTTTTACCAACAGCATCCGAGAAACCTTGTACTGAAATAGTGCCTGCACATTTTTCAGTTCCAGAGGGGGTGAAGCCCGGAATACACCCCTTCCGCAGACGCTGTGCCGATCCCGCCGAAGGAAGCAGCCGTCTGTCTCCCGGGTGCGGCAATGAGAATTGGATCTGAGGAGGTCACGAAAGGCACTGTAATCTCTTTGGAACAACGAGAATTTTCAATGCAACAAGCAATACTGTGAAGGGTAGTACTATGCAACAAAAGATCATCACCGTGAGTAGTAATAATGGCAGCAACAACAAACTGTATGAACGATACCTGAAATACCGTCATTACTATGCAGGCATTGATATTTCCGGCTTTGGCGGGTATGGGAGAGCCGTGTATGCCCCCCTTCTTCCGGTGTTTGATCGGTGGTTTGAAAGAAAGTCACTGGATGATATTCCCTATATTATGCCTTTGCTGGAAGATAAAACATTTCTCCAAGATCATCCCGATTTCAGGCGGGAAAGAGGGGGAGCAATCAGCTTCCACATAAAAGTACTGGCCCTCAGTATGAAAGGACTTATTCTGGATACGCACAAAGATGAAATATCGAGGCCACTTCTCAATAACGTAGTCATTGACGTGAGCAAGAAAACCAAATCGTACGACTATTCCGAATGTCTGTGTTTTATGATCACGGTCAGGATGTTTGTCGATATGCTAAAGGAAAATTTTTCTCATTTCGGCAGCCCGCTGAAAGATCTCTCCCTTCATGATTTTGCCAATGAGGATACACTCAATCCCAAACCGCAGCATATTATCAGCATCCTGTGATATGCATACCACCCCACACGATGTGCGATACGCAATCTATATCTTTCTATCCCCAATCCAGGGTCTCGTGTTGTCCAGGAGATAGTCCGCGATGTTCTCATACACGCAGTCCCGGCAGAGGTGCACAAGCAGCATGGTTTCGATCTGTCGAAAGATCATCAGGCTTGGCATGTCTTTCCTGCATACGAAACACATGTCCGAGTCGTCTTTCTCGTGAAACTCGTAAAATTTATCGTCATCGTACTTCATCACAGTCCCTGTAACTTTTTTGATTGATAAATCCCCATGCCCCGTGGAGCACCACGAAGCATGAAATTCACCCTCACCTTAATCCTCTCCCCTCAAGGGAGATGAACTCTCTTTTCCCTCCCCTGGTGGGAGGGATGAAAGGGAGGGGGTATTTTCGTAATAATCCTGTTTAAGCTCTGCATAGCGCTTTCCCTAAGAAGGAGCCTGGGAAGCTTCCGCCGGGGATGAATGAACAGGAAATTTCATTATAAAAGTTGAGCCCTCGCCTTCCTTCGATGAGGCATTGATTTCCCCACCGTGAGATTCCACAATTTTTTTGCAGAATGTCAGGCCGAGGCCGGAACCTCTATGCTGTTCATCCTTTCCCTTTACTCTGAAAAACGGCTCAAAGATAAAGGGCAGCTTGTCGTGGGGAATGCCGCTTCCTGTATCAGAAATACTTACCGTAACATAGGAATCATCATTCCTGGCCGAGATTGTTATTGTGCCGCCTTCCGGAGTATATTTTGTTGCGTTGCCTATGATATTTGTGAATACCCGCACCAGGCCTTCTTCGTCTCCGACAATGTCACGCACATTCTCCGGCACCTCGGTAAGCAAAGATATCCCCTTTGCCATGCATACGGGAACCATTTCTTCCACAATTCTCGCTGTAATATGAGACAACTTTAACGTCTCTTTCTTTTGCACAAAGGTACCGTTTTCTATTTTGCTTAAATCCAGCCAGTGTTCAATAAGCTCTTCAAGACCCTGGATGCGTTTGTTGCACCTCTCGATGATATCTGTAACGTCTTTACCAAAACGATCGCCCGCAATCGCTTTAAGGGATTCAATATATTGCCGGATAACAACGAGAGGGGACCTCATTTCGTGGCTCACAAAGGTAATGAAGCTCTTCTCCATCCGCTCTTTTTCTGCCCTCAAGCGCCTTGTTTCAATTTTGAGGTTACGATGATCAAGACCCCGCCTTGCTACAGTCCTCAACTGGTCCGGATTGAAAGGTTTGGGAAGGTAATCGTAGGCTCCTTTCTGTATAGCCTCAACTGCAGAGAGAATTGTTGCATAGCCCGTAATCATTATGAGAACAATGTCGGGAACATCTTTGGAAAGGATTTCAATAATTTCCATTCCCGACATCCCCGGCATTTTCAGATCGATAAACGCGATTTCTGGTTTCCTCTCCCGCGCAATCTTTACGCCTTCGACTCCCTCACCGGCAGTGAGGACGGTGTACCCTGATTTCTGCAACGCCTGTCTGCATCCGTCCCGTAAGGCTTCCTCATCATCGATGATTAAAATGAGCGGCTTTTGCTTCTCCATCATCACTTCTTCTCACCTAACGCATT
>JAFNGM010000245.1:0-2818 GCA_017885225.1 Syntrophaceae bacterium
GGGGGGGGGGGCGGGCGGGGGGGGGGCGGGATTTTTACGGCCACCTCCAGGCACATTAAATCGTTCATGAAATACGAGGCCCGTCTGGCGGACTTGGGTGTCAAACTGCCTGACCTGATTAGGGAGAAAGTGAAGCTTTATTTGCGTGAATCCAAAGGTGAATATTCCAGTTCGCCGTGAGTGAGGAGCCACCTTAGCAATTCGTGCAGTCCAAATGGATATACTTTCCATGCCTTGCTTAAAGAGATGTAGAGGTGTTTAGAAGTATCATGTCTCAACATTCACCGGAAGTCTCCTGTTCCGCCCACGACAAGGATTCACAAAATTTTGTCAGAACATTCCTCTTCGGAGATTCTAATGTTCATAAAGACGGCAAATGCGTGCGTGCGGGACTTCTCATGGACCAGCGTACTGAAGGATGAACATCAGAACCTCCGAAGAGGAATTCCCTGACAAAATTTCGTGAATCCCCGTCGTGAGGGGAACAGGGAACTTCCGGTGACTGTTGAGACATGATACTTCTAAACACCTCTACATCTCTTTAAGCAAGGCATACAAAGTATGCCCATTGGGGCCGCACGAATCGCTACTTGACGAATTCAATAGGTTGCGGACAGGCATGTCCTCCCGCATTGTAGTCGTAGACCATCCGTGCCCCATAGTCGGCGCCAACGGACATGACCCCGAGCAACGCAAAGAACAATAGAATGAATAATGCCCGGCCCTTTTTCGGGAATGGTCTGGCGATGATTGCCCAGATAACCAGGCCAGCACTCACGCACAAGGTCAATATCATGAAATCTTCATGTTTCTCAAGCAGGTGTCCCCGCACAGATGGGGCGAGCAGTACACTGGGATCGGCATAGATCCCGGTGCCGACTGCGGCGGCAGCTCCCAGCGTGCCTGCTATGAGGAGGGAGAATGCCGTCGTTGCCATGACCTCCTTTGAGGTCAATAGCGCCAGCAGATAAAAAAGCGCGGAACCGCAGAGAAAGGCAATCGGGAAATGGACCACCAGCGGATGTATGTTCTGCAGATGCTGGATTCCTGGTAAAAGATTTTGTATCATAGCTCACCTCATAGTTCTGGCAGTTAAGAACCGGCTTCCTGCAATATTCTTCATGCGGTCTCCTTCTATAACTGCGCCGTATTTCTTGAGTCAGGGCACTGCCTCCTCTCACGGCGAGCTAGAATATTCTCCTTTAGATTCACCCAAATAGAGTTTCACTTTCTCCCTAATCAGGTCAGGCAGTTTGACGCCCAAGTCCGCCAGACGGGCCTCGTATTTCATGAACGATTTAATGTGCCTGGAGGTGGCCGTAAATATCCTGAAATATATCTGGAGGCTTCCTTCAATCTCCTTGCGGAACATGAGGTCTTTGTTGAGCATATCCTCTATGGGGGCAACGACCCGATAGTTTATAGGACGGCAGATGGATCTGTAGAACACGAACCGTTGCAGGGTTTCATTCTCATAATTCTTGTCCCGTATGCTTTCTTCGACACGGTTAAGGTCAACGACATCGAGAATATGGTAGTCATATTTATCCTTGAGTATCTCCTTTATCATCTCCTCGGCGTGTGTAAGATAGCTGCACATATCGCTTCCACCGGTGCATACCCCTTTGCACTGAGGGCGGTTCTCGCTGCACCTCAGATAAAGGACAATATCCATATCCGATTCCGATGTGGACAGACCGAAATTAACGGAACCCATCACATCCATGGCGATGTCGGCGTGCATCTTGTCTTCAATCAGCGAAGTGATTTCTTCAAGGGTATTAAGTCTTTCCTCCGTTTCCTGAGTCTGAAAGGCCCTGTAAAACTTCTTTATATCGTTATAGAGCATGATCTCAGGGATGTGGGATTCTTTGATGTCTTTCAGGTCATAATTCCTTATTGCTTCCAGGGCGCCATATCTGTCAGCATCGAGGATTTTACTGGCTAATTTGCCGTCCCTCATACGATATTCGGCAACGTCATAAATCCTTCCGTTGTAAAATTTTCTGAAGATAATCTCTTGCACGTGTTCGCCTTCTACCTTAATTGAATAGTGAAATCCTCCCTCCGCGACATCCCCGGAAATTAATGTTACTTCTCCGAAATTCGATGGATTAAGATACAATGTATTCTCAACAAGGGCGACTCCCCAATGGTGATGAGTATGACTGGTAAGGCACATCATCACCGGATTCTCTTCACAATAGTTGCGCAGTGCCGTCGATCCGATAGGTCCGCCTGCCGTTCGCTGATCCAAAATTCCATACGCCGGCTGGTGGGTTGCAATAATATGAGGATTTACGGCTCTGAAGAAATGGTACATCTCGTTGTCCCTGTCGAAATACTTCATTTTTTCCCTGGCATGAACGACATATCGCTCGGGAATTCCCGGAGTCCAGATGGCCGCTCCGCCATATCCGCATATCCTCAAATCCTCCATGTTATACCAGTGAAGGTGCAAGTCATGCTCATGCAAGGCCGTATATTTAAGATCCATGTCGTAATTTCCGGGGAGGCAGAAAACCTTTGCCCTCTGTTTCGTGGACATAATGCTTCCCAATACCTTGTATTTTTGCTGCATGACTCTGCGGGCTCTGATTGTGTATTCCTGGTATTGGGTCGCCAGCTCCTGAATATCGTCGGAGATGTCGGGCTTTTCCAAAAGCTCATCCACAAAATCCTCAATGAACATAACCTCTTTTGACATTTGTCTTTTCAGCCCGTGGAAGTATTGCTGCAGTTCGTGATAGCGAATGGAGGTATTCATGCTGTAGAAAGGGATATCGATCAGATCGCCGGAAATAATGTACGCGTCGGC
>JAFNGM010000245.1:2862-9724 GCA_017885225.1 Syntrophaceae bacterium
CACATATTTGACAGGAGCTCTGCAGTTTTTTCAGGCGCTATGGAGGGGATAGCTCATGGCGGATAGGGGGAGGGTGAAGCAACGGCCGTGATCACTCGTGAGGAGCGTATTTTCTTTCTTTCTTCGGCACTGCCGTGTTTTTTTCTCTCAGTTTTTCCTCTGCAAACCAGTCTATCAATTGCCGGGCAATACTGATCTTCCCCGGTATGGTAGGGAGATTGTCGGGATCGAACCAGCCTGCATCTGAGACTTCCGCTTCGTCGATGGTGATCTCCCCGCTCTCATATTCGGCAGTAAATCCGATCATGAGGGAATCGGGGAAAGGCCATGGCTGGCTTCCGAAATAACGGATATTCTTGATCCTGATCCCCACTTCTTCTTCTACTTCCCGTTTCGCAGCCTCTTCGAGCGATTCGCCCGGTTCGACAAATCCGGCCAGAACACTGTATAGCTCCGTAGTGAACCGTTTTACACGGGCAAGCAGCACCCTGTTGTCCCGTTCTATGAGAATGATGATGGCGGGAGAAATGCGGGGAAAGCTGAGGAAGCTGCAGTTCGGGCACTCTTTGGCTCTTATGGCCTTGGCACGGTTCATTTCCATTCGGCAGCGGCTGCAATACCGGTCGGTACGGTCCCATTCGATGATGTGGGATGCCTTCATGGCAATCTTATGGAAAGGCTCTTCAATGCGTCCGTAAAGATACCTTAAGCCATAGGAAACCATTCCTTCGGGGAGAGGACTGTTTTCAGGGACTTCGGCACAGTAGCAATGATGCCCGTTCAAGGTTCCCAGATACCACTCCCTGATCGGCTTCAATCCGAGAGCGGACACCCCTTGAATGAAAGGCACGGAGAGCGCTTTCCCATCTTCGCTGACTATCAATGCATGGACTTTGAACACAAACCACCACGCAGGCTGTGACTTTTCCCGCGGGGGGTCAATGGAAGAGACGAAATTAAGATCCATGGCCTATTCCCCGATTCTGTATATCCTGATCCCGCAGGGTTCAAGGTCAATTATAATATCGTTTACGGGAGAATCGAATGCGAAGTCGTGTATTCTGTTCTCCATCCATATGGTATCCTTATTCGTGATAAGAGATGAAAGATCAACCTTTATGCTATAGCCATTGTGGACATCAAGATTGGCAAAGATCAGGTAGCCTTTGTCGTGTTCATTGTCGATGCGGCGAAGCGCACCCAAGACGGCGCCGTGGTCTCCGTCAATAAACTCTATAGTGCCGTCCTTATGAAAGACGGACGATTCCGCGAGGACGCGATTGATGTTTCTAATTCCTTCGGTAATGTATCCGTTTTCTCTGAAAGCGCACTTTTTTTTCCTGCCAATGAAATGTATTTTTTCCGGACAGCCGTATTCGACTCCCTGGACAATGCCGGTTTGCCCGGTACCCATGAGGGCAGTTGCCGCGTAGCGCGGCACGGCGGCCTCTGCTTTGCCATAAAGCTGTGCAGGTACGCCTGTATCGTGGGTAGTTATAGGAAGGTAAAAACGGAGCTTCCGGCCTATATCATGAATGTAGAGCAGATAATTCCTGAGATCACAAGCGTAGGGGTGTTCCCACTGATTGGCAAGAAAAAGATTGATCTGCCACTCGGCGGCTTTTTTCAGCATGGTGTTGGAATCGGTAAAAAACTCAGCCATAATGATCAGGTTCGGGTAAACGCCCCGCAGTTCTCCCAGGAGGTCCGTAATAAACCCTTCATGGCTTGAGTGCAGGTTGTCAAGGCGGATCATACCGCCTGTAAGCTGGGCGAAATGGGACCAGAACAGGGCATATTTTTTCATATAATCCCAGATGTCGTTGCGGATGTCGGGATTGGGATGCTCATAGCTTATTTTTACAAGATCCCCCCATTTCAGCCACGAGTTCATATGCCAGCATCCCGCCCGCTTCATTCCGTCTTTCTCGCTCTTGTCGGGTACTATCCACTCCGGGCACATTCTCACCATTGTGCTACCGATCCCTATGTTATTCAACGCCAAATCAAAACAAAGCCGGAGCCCCAGCTGAGCGGCCCTATCAACGAATTTTTCAAAATCAGCAAAACCGGAACGGTCTTCCTTCCCGAGATATGTGTCATCGATAGAAAAAAGATCGAAGGCGGCGTAAGGGCTTTCGGATACATCAAGTCTGGTAATGGGGAGAAGATGCACTGCGTTAAAACCGAGGTCCGCGATACGGGGAAGATGTTCCGTCCAGTCGTTAATGGTGCCTGAAACGGATGGTATCAAAGTGTACATCCTGATATCCCGCAAAGCCTCCGGGTCCACGATGACATGGCTGAAAGAAACCCTGTCCCAGTACCAGTTGTTTTCATCACCGAGAGAATATTTTAATTTGAATTGATAGCTCCCGCAGAATCTGACCTTATATGAGAGGCTATAGACCCCGCTCTTTTCCTGTGTAAATTTCAGCTCTCTCCATTCGCCTCTTGGACAGTCAATATTGGTATACAGAAAGACCTGAGCTGAGGTTTCTTTATCCTGGAATTCGACTTCCAGGAGGAGATCTTCGTTCTGATACAAACGAAAAAAATCATCGGGAACTACGGAGAACGATCGCCTCAATAATCCTTCTTTACCTATTCTCATGTTCCGGGATATGAGCTCCGGAATTTTAAAGGGTGGGAGAAACGATTGTGTGAGCGCCATGGCTTGACCTCGCAAGTGAATTATTGCTTATAAAAATTTGGCACGACTCCTTTCCTCCGGAACGCAGGAAATTATTATTGCGTGAAACCTGCCGGAATGGAATGTTCCGTGGGCTCAAGGCTTCAGTATGGCAATATAAGGAAAAATTCACAGTGTCAAGAAAAATGGCACCATTTTCATCTACATATACTATTACGATGGGGGATCGAAAGGATTCAAAGTGATGTCGAAACGGCACAAAAAAATGACGGAGATGACAGGGTGAAAAGTGATGCGAGTGTTTTCGTAAATCTCATCATGGACACTCATCCGATTTTATGGTAGAAATCCGCAAGATCGTCTTGTAAGGGTTTTAAATGGTTATTAAAAAGATCGGGATCATCGCGAATGTTGAGAAAGAAAAATCGGCTGAGTGCACCATTCAGCTGAGAGACTGGGCGCTTACGAAGGGAATTACGGTTCTTTTTGAAGAGGGGATTGCCGGTAAAATCGGCGAGACCAACGGGATGGACAGAAGAGAACTGGCATCCCTGGTCGATCTCCTGGTTGTGCTTGGCGGTGATGGAACGATACTCAGGACAGTACGTTTTGTAAGCGAGTATGACATTCCACTTGTCGGCATCAACCTCGGAGAATTCGGTTATCTTACCGAGGTTAATCTGAACGAGATGTTCAGCGCGCTCGAATTGATCGTGAAAGGGGAATACCAGACAGAAAAAAGGATGATGCTCGATATCACCATATGCCTGGGAACGGAAACGGTCAGACATCAGAGTATTTTAAATGACGTGGTGATTACGAGGGGAAATCTTTCACGAATCCTGAATCTGGAAACAACGGTAAATGAGCGGTATCTGACCACGTTCAGGGCCGATGGCATCATCATTTCCACCCCTACGGGTTCTACCGCGTATAACATTTCCGCGGGAGGCCCCATTGTATTTCCCGAGCAGGATGCTTTCATCATCAATCCCATATGTCCCTTTACCTTGACGATCCGGCCGATTATTGTTCCTGATAGTGTCGAGATTAAAGTTATTACGTGGACAAAGGGACAGGGCGCGATACTGACCCTTGATGGGCAGGTTTCATATACCATGAAATCAGGCGATAGCATGATCATCAGGAAATCCCCGTATGTGACGAATCTTGTTTCATCACCGCACAGGGATTACATGGAGATCCTGCGGACGAAACTTGGATGGGGCGGATCGCCTTCCGGGACAAATCGGTGAGAGTCCCCTCTATCCCGTCTGTTATACATAAGAGGGCGAGGTATGCCTGCGGAGACGTGTGGAGGATTGGGGACAGGGAGCCCTGAAGATGTTGTTCCTTAAGAGGAGTGTGAAACTCTCCTGCAAGGTGAAAGATTCACCGGGACCATAGTGGAGCGCATATGTTAACAGAATTGAGTATAAGAAATTTTGCCATTATCGATGAATTAAATGTGTCTTTTCCCACCGGCCTCAATATACTTACCGGTGAAACGGGAGCAGGGAAATCTATCCTCATTGGGGCGGTAAGCCTTCTCTTGGGGGATCGGGCATCGTCTGATATGATAAGGTCTCAGGAAGATACGGCCATGGTAGAGGCAATGTTTAACATAGGTGAAAAATCGGATCTTAAGGAAAAATTAAAGGAGATGGGCTTTCTCGTGGGGAATGAACTTATCCTCAAGAGAATTGTTTCCCGGACGGGGAAAAACCGTGTGTATATTGACGGACAGCTTGCAACACTAGGGATGCTTTCTGCCATCAGTGAGAATCTGGTAAACATCTGCGGACAGCATGAACATCAGGTAATCCTTAATGCGGAAAACCATAGTGATATTGTCGACGAGTTCGGAGGTCTTCAGCCACTCAGGGCTGAGTATGCAGAAATGTACGACAGATACCTGTTTCTTAACGAGAAGCTCGGAAGGCTTCTTTCCATGAATAAGACCCGTGATGAAAGGGTAGAGTTCCTTAAATTCCACCTTAAGGAAATTGATGAGGCTGCCGTTCGTGTTGGCGAGGACGAAGTGCTCCTTGACGAGAAGAAGATTTTAAACAGCATCCAGAAATTGACGGAGTACGCGCGCGTGGCCTATGAGTCCCTTTACGGGAAACCCGGGTCGGTCCAGGAAGAGATTCGCGGCATCACAGCAAATATCCGTGAAATTAAAAAGATTGACAAGGGATTGAACCTTTCTGATAAGGATATTGATGCGGTGTATTATCAGCTCGAAGATGCTGCAATGACGCTCCGGGAATATATAAAAAATCTCTCTTACGATCCGGCAAGGCTTGAAGTGATTGATGATCGGTTGGACCTGCTTGGGAAACTGAAACGCAAGTATGGCCGCACACTTGATGAAGTTTTGAAAAAAAGAAACGAAATTGAGGATGAACTGGGGGCTATCTCGTCCGTTGATGAGGAAATTGAAAAGATATCAAAAGAGATGGAAGCGCAGAAGGGGGAAATGCTGCAAAAAGCAACGCTTCTCTCGCAGCAACGGAGAGAGTCCGCGGCCGTTCTGACCAAAGCCATAGAAGATGAAATCCACGACCTGAGAATGGAAAAAGCCGCGTTTAAGGTCATATTCGGGAAGCCTGCTAGTGGTCAGGATACTCCGGTGTTTAATCCGCGGGGAATCGACGTAATAGAGTTCTATCTTACGACGAACGTCGGAGAGACGGCGAAGCCGTTGAATCGTATCGCGTCGGGCGGAGAACTTTCCCGGATCATGCTTGTCGTGAAGAAGGTTGTGGCAAAAACGGGTTCCGTGGGGACGCTCATATTCGATGAGGTGGACAGCGGCATCGGTGGGGCCGTCGCGGAGGACGTAGGCAAAAAGCTCCGGGATGTCTCACAGCATCATCAGATCATTTGCATAACACATCTTCCGCAGATAGCCTGCTTCGGGGATACGCACTATCGTGTCGCAAAGAATGTTTCCGGCGAACGGACAATTGCCTCGGTCAATGTCCTCTCTGAGGAAGAACGTCTTGATGAGATAGCCCGGATGCTTGGCGGTGCGGAGCTGACGAAAAAGACCAGGGCCCATGCGCGG
The DNA here is from genome assembly GCA_017885225.1 of Syntrophaceae bacterium. GTDB lineage: Bacteria > Desulfobacterota > Syntrophia > Syntrophales > UBA2185 > UBA2185. The sequence continues at coordinate 8,589 of JAFNGM010000245.1, forward strand.
GAAATGCTGGAAATGTCCCGCGGGCGAGAGGGGGTAAAGAGTGCTGAGAAAGGCGCGAATCAGTGACGTCAAAACCATTCACAGGATGATCAATATCTCATCGGGGAAAGGGGAAATACTTCCCCGCTCCCTTATGGATATATACGGAAGCCTAAGGGATTTCTTCGTTTTTTTTGACGAGAACCGTCACGCCGTCGTGGGCGTTTGTGCCATGAATATAATCTGGGAAAATCTGGCGGAAATACGCTCTCTCTGCGTTGAGGAAGAATACAGGAAAAGAGGCATCGGCAAGAAGCTTGTTGAAGCTTGCATTTCCGAAGCGATTACCCTTCAGCTTTTTAGAATTTTTACCTTGACGAGCAGGCCGGATTTTTTCTCACTGCTCGGCTTTAAAGAAGTCGCGATGTCAACGCTCTCTGAGAAGATATGGTCGGACTGTTTCAGATGCTCCAAGTATCCTGATTACTGCGATGAAGTAGCGATGATAATAGAACTGTAAGGTGCACATGACGGTCAGTCGTTTCCTTATATGCCTTCTGGTATTCTTCTCTGTCGCAGGATGCACGGTATTTAAAAAACCGGTACCCGCGCCGGGTGAAGCGCCGAAAAGGCCTCTCTCCCTGGTTTCTCCGGAAAAAATCCCCTTTCACATTGATGATCTTGACCGTGAATCCCTCATGGCGGCAAGTGAAAAAAGCCTGCAATATTATGACGGGATTAAAGAGAGTACGACATACCTTTTCGGTGAGCGGAGAGTTACGGTCAATGAGCTGAAGGAATCTCTTCGCGCGTTTCGTGACATTATAAGCTCTCAGGAACCGGAAATAATCAAGTGGCGGAAGATACTGAATGCGTTTGATGTATACAGGGCAACGGGATATGACAGCAATAGAACGGTCTTGTTCACCGGCTATTTTGAATCTTCTTTGGAAGGTTCCATGAAAGAAACGGAACATTATAAATATCCCGTGTACAGAACCCCCGACGATATACTGGTAATAAATTTAGGCAAGTTTAATAAGAAGTATAACAATGAGAAGATTATCGGCAGGCTCAAGGATGGCGAAGTGATTCCATATTACACGAGGTTCGATATTGAGGAGGCCCGTTATCTGAGGGGAAAGAACCTTGAGCTT
>JAFNGM010000246.1 GCA_017885225.1 Syntrophaceae bacterium
GTCTACCTTTGTGGGGTCTTTGCCGGAGAAGGCCCCTCCGCCATGGGGCACCGTTCCGCCGTAGGTGTCCACGATGATCTTCCTGCCGGTCATGCCGGTATCAGACTGAGGACCGCCAATTACAAATTTTCCGGTCGCATTCACAAAATACTTTGTTTTATCATCCAAGAGATCACTGCTGATCACCGGCTTCACGACAGCATCAATGATTTCATTCCGGGCCTTCTGGGTAATGGTCTTTCCTTTGGCATCCAGGATTTCTTCCGTATGCTGGCTGGCGAGAATCACCGTATCAACTCTCTTGGGTATGCCATCTTCATATTCCACTGTAACCTGTGATTTCCCGTCCGGACCAAGGTAAGGTAATATTTTTTTCTTTCTCACCTCTGCCAGCCTTTTGCAAAGCTTATGAGAGAGCATAATGGGAAGAGGCATGAGTTCAGGTGTTTCCTTGCAGGCAAAACCTATCATCAACCCCTGATCACCTGCTCCTCCCACGTCAACCCCCTGGGCGATATCAGGGGACTGTGTGCCGATGGCATTCAAAATCGCACAGGAATCTGCGCTGAAGCCATATTTGGGGTCCGTGTAACCAATGTCTTTTATGAGTTGCCGTACAAGATTCGGCAGATCGACATAGCCAGTCGTTGTGATCTCTCCTCCTACAATCACCAAGCCTACCGTAACAAATGACTCGCATGCCACCCGGGAAGCGGGATCATGTCTTATCAAAGAGTCAAGCACGACATCAGAGATCTGATCGCACAGTTTGTCGGGGTGTCCTTCGGTTACTGATTCAGAAGTGAAAAAATATTTCCTTGGGGGCATCGTGTAGTCCTTTCATGGGGGTATAAAAGAAAATTTTTCAGGCGGGCAGACTATAAGGGAAGCATTCTTTTATGTCAATGGGAAAATGAGAAACCTAATAGAGCCATTTTCTCGGCCGGAATGTTTCTTCAAGGCCAACTTTCCAGATACCGTCTTCTTTGTAGAGCTGCAGTGTGGCAGGTTTATTGGATTTGACGTAGAGGATATTTATTTCGGCGTATTCCTTTTTCACGAGGTGTATTTTCCATGTGCTCTGCTCCAGTACCATACCCGGGTCAAAGGCTGTCATGTAGCTGTACCAGTATGCTTTTGCAGTTGCCTTCCCTGAATGAAAGTCATCATTGAGACGCTCCCTGGAAGGATTGTTTCCCAGCTTGACCGATGTTCTGTACACATTGTCCACGATGATGCGTTTGGACTCGGCGGTAAGATGTTTCCAAATCTCCGTGTAGTTTCTTTCCTTCATTGCCTTGAAAAGGGACTCTGCGGAAACGAGAATGCGGTTTGCTTCGTGTTCATTGGCATACACTAATAAGGGAGAAAAGAATACGCCGCAGATTGAACAGACAACGATGAAGGATAGGAGATATTTTATTGGTTTCATTGGGGATGTGAAGATCAAGATATTTGTAAAATCCCTCTCAATCTCCCTTTGCGAAAGGGAGACTTAATCGAGATTCCCCTTCACAACGGAAATGAGCGCGGATCACTGAGCGGTACATGAGATGATTTACTGTGGGTAGTTTTTAGTTTAATGGTTCGTTGTCGACGAGCCACCGCCGCCTCCTCCTCCGCCTCCGCCCGCGATTGCGAGGATTCCGCCGGCTATCAATGCCAAAGCAACAGTACCCCAAATTATCGTACCCGTCGAGATGCCCGCTTTTGTCTGTTTTCCCGCTTCTGCACCCGCCATATCGGCTCCCTTTGTGTCTGTTCCCGCGGCGTCAGCCCCTTCATCCTGGGCGAAAATGCTGACTGGAAAGATTAGAGTGAGTGCGCATATAAATGCGATCGCCGTATAATATTTTCTTCGTTTTATCATTGTAGTCACCATGTGTTGGTTACCTGCTGCTACTTTTCCTTTATAAAATCCCCCTCAATCTCCCTTTGCGAAAGGGAGACTTCATGACGCGGTTAATAATACTCGATTCCGGATCAAGTCCGGTATGACAAAAAAGGAATCAACTTTTTATAAAGGAGACTTTATTATTTAAAGAGTATTAAAATCCTACCCTCCCTGTCAAGCGAATTTTTCAATTTCTTAAAATAAGTTTACCACGACACCGGCGATGACCGCCATCTGCATAAGGGTCTGGGTAATGTCCCTGATTTCCCTCAACCAGGCGATGCGCTCGATTCTCTCCGGAACCACAATGATATCGCCCGGCTCTATTTCTTTCGTCTCTTCGCCATATGCCGTCAGCTCCCATCTGGATTTACCGCTGTTCCAGTTCATAAATCCCTTCGAGACCCTGCGGGCGCTCCCATCCACTTTCAGGATGTAGGTGTTGTCGATGTCGGCGTATCTCGCGTATCCCCCTGCCATACTGACATAATCCTCAAAGTTCAACTTTTCGCTGAAGAGATAGCTCCCCTGGGACATCACGGCGCCGCTCACATTGACGACACTCGGTCTGGGAGGAATGTAGAGGCTGTCGCCATCTTCGAGCTCTATGTCGTATTCGCTTCCCTTCAGCAGCCTGAGGTGGGCAAGATTGATGCTCATACGGCCTGTCGCCTTCAGTTGATTCAGGCTGACGATGAACTTCTGTTTCTGCTCCATTTCGATTTTTCTCGCGAGTACCTCCTCCTGGGAGACGGAGGTGGAGATCAATGCCCCGCTCTCCATCATCAGGTCTCTCTCCATCCTCTTGATCATCTCCTCCAGACCTTTCTGCTGAAGCTCCCGGACCGTTTCCCTCTTGAATACGGCACCCCGGAGGAACGCTTTATCCGTATATCCCCCGGATCGCTCGATCAGCGAAGACAGGCGCTCTCCTTTTTTGATGATGTATCTGCCCTGGAAGACGAGCTCACCGGAGACCGCGACAAATTTTTCCGCCCGCCAGTTGGAGATGCGCATGACGAAAAGCCGGTCGTAGGGCATTAAAAGAACATTATGGTCGAGATTTGCCTTGAGCGCCTCCCGGAGCTTGATCTTTCTGTGATCTATCTTGACAGTATTGCCATCTTCCACAACTTGCGACGAGAGTTCCGCTTCGTTGAGATAGGCGGACTCGAGGAGATTGCCCGCCTTGAATATCAGGTCGCTCACACGCATCTGTTCCGTGTATTGGTACATCCCCGGTTTGGTGACTTCACCATCGATAAAGACACTCTTGATGCCGAACATCTCCCATACGGAGTGGATTATGATTCTGTCTCTGTCATGGAGCAGGAGGTTTTCCTGCGAATCTCCGGACATGGCTTTCGCGACGTCAAAGTAAATCGTCTGATAGTCTTTCCCTTCATTGATGGACCGCACAACCTCGCCGCGATTCAGGTAGGCGTCCTTCGTCAAGCCGCCCACACCGAGCAGGGTGTCCTTGATCCTCATGTTCTCCGAAATTTCGATGCGAAAACTTTTCCGCAGGGCATCCCGGGTGATTATCAGCTTATCCGCCAGGTCATACCTCCCCATCTTGCGCAGTTCATTTTCGACATTTCTTATGTTTTCGGAAACATCTACGTTCTCGCCTCTTCTAATGCTGTTCTCAAGCTTTTTAACCTTGTCAGAAAGATCCTGTTTCCCCAGCTTTTTTAACTCGTCAGCGATCTCCTTTACCCTGTCTGCCTGGAGCAGTCTCTCCGCTTTCTTCAGATCATCTTCAACGACATCAACTTTCGTGATCATGCTGTACGCCTTTGCTTGCTCTGCTGAAATTAAAAGATCTTTCCTGAGCCTTTCCTCTTCTGAAGGCGCCAAAGGCTGTTTTGGTTCTGTTTGCAACAAATCACTGTCTTTTATAGCTTTTGAATCTTCGGCATCCTTAGTTTTCCTGGGGATTCCGAGCTGTCCCCTCACTTCCCCCTCAATGGTCACATAGGGTTTATCCTTGAAAAACCACTTGGAAAAGATATAGATATGGTCTTCCGGCTTCAGGCTGATGTTGTGCGATTCGTCCTTCTCCAGCAAAAATTTGCCAAGGTTGAAAGGAGCGAGCTCTGTGCGCCGGTCGGGCAGCATTATCCTCTTGATGAGGGCATATTCAAAATGGGTTTCATCCTGGAGCTCCGTAGGGTCTTTGATGAGGTCTCTCACCTTCATGCCCGGCTTGTATTCGTATTTTCCCGGCCGCTTCACATTTCCGCTGAGGTAGACTGCGTTCAGATCTCTGTCTACAATGGTGAAGACGTTGACGAGGTCGGCATCCTGGAGTTTGATGTCCATTGCCTTGCTGAGGTGCTTGTCATCGATGTCAATCACGACCTGCCGCTCATTTTTCTTGATGCGGGAGACCTGTATCTGCTGGGTATACGCCGTCGGAAGAATGCCCCCCGCGAGATCAAACAGGTGCTGGAGATCGAACTGGTCTCTTAATTCATAGATGGCCGGCCTTCTCACGTTGCCCGCGATGCCCGCCAGCGGCCCTGTCACCGGCACAAACACAACATCGTCAGCCAGGAGAGTGGCATCCTTCGACTTGTCGCCTTTCAGGAAGAGATCATAAAGGTCCAGGGTGGTGATGACCTTGTTCTTGCGCCTCAGTTGCACCTTCCGCATAGATCCTATGTCTGTAGGGCCGCCCGCCAGCAGAAGGGCATCGGTGATTGTTGCGGAGGATCCGATGATGTACGCGCCCGGCCTGCGGATATCGCCGAGAATAAAAACGGGGATCGTTTTCAGGGAACCAAGGGTAATATCAATATTGGCGCCGACCATTTGCTCTGTCTGGGTGATGATCTTCTTGGACATGTCCTCAAATGTCATACCCGCGACCGGAATAGGGCCAAGCTGAGGGACCGTGATTTTTCCGTCCCTGTCGACGACCAGGTTATACTGCGCGTTCACCCGGCCCCAAAGGAGGATTTTGACCTCATCCCCCGGCCCAACGATGTATTTCAGGGGAACGGGAATGTCTTTTCTGTCTGTGGTGACCTTGATGGCCGCTTCCTGGAAAAATTCAGACCCAAAGAGCTTGAGATCCCGGGGAATGTCCTGATACTTCCCCGTCTGCCGCGACCTGTCAAAGAGGCTGCCCCGCTTTATCTCATCGCTTATCGTTCGTTTTATTACCTCGGCATGCACCTGCCGCTCGAATTCTTTATTTCGTGCTCCTTTCTCTCTCTGCTCCAGGAGTTCTTTTCCCTTCTGAATATCTTCCGGTTTCAAGTCCTTGAACTCAGGGCTCTGCCTGAGCATCTGGAAGGCCTCCGGCGTGATCTGCCCGCCGGTTATGGAAAAACCCGTTTTCAATGCCTGGCACTGCTCGGTGGTCAAATTTTTCTCTCTGCATATATCATTGAGAGATTTCTGCTGTGCATAGAGACAAGGACACATGCACAGGATAACCACTGCAATTGCGACAAGGCGAAACAGACTATTCATGTTTCTCTATTCTTCCTCTCTTTGCTCTTTATCTTTTCAAGATGTTCCATAAAAAACGCTAAAAACACACCGATAAAGATAGACACAATAAAACTCAGAATTGCCATCTGGATTCTCTTCGGACTTATCTTCTTGTCGGGCACTTTCGGTGGGTCTATTACTTTAAAGGCAAAGTTCTCCTTCACCTCTGCCATCATGGAGGTTTCCAGCTGCTGGGCGATGAGGTTGTAGATCTTCTGCCTGATCAGAGGGTCTGCCGTTTTCCCCAGCTGCTCCTCAAGGTACTGCCTGTTAATGGTCGCCACACGTCTCGTTTCGCTGCTCATGTGGTCCGTCAACGCGGTGAGGAAGTATTCGACCATCCTGGCGGCCATCTCCGGGTCACGATAATCAACGGTGATGGTGATGGCGTTCTCTTTTACATTATGGCTGATCTCAACGATCTTATCCAATTTCCGCAACCCGTCCCATACATCGGGAATGTCGGGATGTTTCTCGCTGATGCCCCTTTGCGTCGCCGAGGTGATTATGTTCGCGAGTTTTTCGATGTACACCAGAGGATTGAGGCTTAGCCCCTCTTTCCAGGCCTTCTTCTCCGCGTCCCATTTTTTATAGAACAGGACGGGAAGAAGCTGATAGCGTTCGATGATCTTTTCCCTGAGAATGTTCGATTTCAGAAGGTTTACGATCTCGGCCACGGAAGATCCGCCGGGCAATCTGATTCCCGAAATATCGCCGAATTGGAGCATAAGCGTTGACAGGGTGGCATCGCCTGACCGGCCTTCCTTCAAGGTTACGGGTGTGATAACCGCCTTTGCCTGGTAAATGTTGGTCATCAGCAATGATATCACAGCAGTTGCCAGGACGGCGGCAATGACTACCCGCACGATGAGTTTCCGCCTCTTCTGGATAATGTGCCAGTAGCTCAGGAGAGTTATTTCTTCTTCTTCATGTCCCTGCTCAGAATTTTTCTGTTCTTCCGTCATGCTCACAGTCTTAAAAGATCAATTATGATAGTTTCGTAAAAAAAGTTTCAAATCCCTTCTCTCCCTTTGTGGAACAACTGTCCCCATCTGGAGGGAACCTCCCCCTTTATCCCCCTCGAGAGGGAGGCTGTGTCGTAATATCAGAAATCATCATCAAACTCGTCATACCGGCGCAGGCCGGTANNTTCGCTTGCACGGAATGACAAAATAGTAATTATGACACAGTCTCAGGGGGACAGGGGGGAGGATTAAGAGCCGGCCCCCGCTAAGTACGAATTACAGCGAACAGTGAATGTGGGCTATATCACGATAGTTGCGGTAAAGTCAAACCCCCTCAATTCTTCATTGCATCATCTTTCTGTCTTTCTCCAGATAAATCTTCGTATCTCTCCCCATAAAATCAAAAAGGTTATTATAATGAACAATATCCTGAGCCACATCCCTCGTCCATGGTGATAGGCCAATAGTATATGCCGTCTTAGAATCTTTACCACTGAATAATCTTATGGGAATGGAAACCGCAATGCCTTTGTCATGGTATCCATGATTGAATCCATCGGTAAACATCGATGTATTCGTGAAGCTATACCAGGCTGAGAGGATTACACCGTTGAAAAACTTTGATATGGTAATTCTCGTGCCTCTGTCACCCGCGAGAAACTGCCCTGACTTGAGTTCAAGGGCAATTTCCTGCTCCGGTATATTCAGGCGCGTGTTCACAAATGCCGTAGTGTAATGATCTTTCCAGTCATTTTCCTTCAATTTGAAGGGCTCCCCCGGTTCTCTCTTCTTCACGAGACTGCCGCTTAATCCCAGCATCAGCCTGCCTCCATACAGGGGCTTCGCCACCTCTCCATCAAAGCCTGCATACTCCACTTCAAGAAGGCCGCCGGCAAACCTGCCGTATATTTCCTGTTTGAATTTCCCGATCTGATCAAACATGAGCATGCTGAGCGCCACATTCTCCTCCTGATAGGAAACAAGATCGCTTCGTACCGGCCGCGACAGCGGTTCATTTGACGTAGATACCGTATTCAATGGATACCCTTCCATGCCGACGATAAAAGATGAGCCCCGCCAGGGATGGAAATCAACCCACCCTTCTACACCAAGTCTGTATTTGAAGAATCCCGATGGATCATTCAGGAATGCCCGAAATGAAGGCTTCACGCCGTAATCAAAAAACTTTCGATGTTTTTTTTCAAAGCTCAAGATCTCCGATATATCTGTTATATCCGTCCTGATCTCCGACACGCGGAGAAGCTCATTCACCGTTAATTTCTCACTATAGAAGGCAGTGAGATCTCCCCTGTACGCGACAAATTTAATCACCGGTATTCCATTTTCCGTCAGGATCAGATTAATCTTCCGGATATTTTCCGGAGCCATAGCATTAATCACTCTGAGCGCAACGCCGATTGCCCTCGCGGGGTAATAATACTTATCATTCGCCGCTTCCACCCATAATTCATCGCCATCAACGGCAACACCTATATTCACAAAGCCGGATTGATATAACCCCCTTGTGATTCTTTCCTCTAAAGGGTTCAATTTATGTTCAGGTCTTTCTTGATAGGGATGGTCATAAATGGGAACCAAGGGAGTGCCGATATCAAAGGCAAATGATAGATTGATCCCCACTTGATCGCCCCGTTGGTAGCTTACACCAATCTCTGTCCAGTCCCACGGTTTCCAGCGGAATCCAAAGTTAAACTTCGAAGGTACGGGTTCCTGGAAGTTTTTTTTCCACGCCGGATCTTGTGTCTGCTCATGGTATCGTATGGGACTGTATTCAACCATAAATGAGTAGTGGGGAGAGGGGTTAAACTGTATGCCGCCAAAAAACTGGGAATCCGAGAGCCACGTTGACGTGTCCGTAAAGATCTCTGCTTTTAATCCTTCGCCCGACGAAACAAGGGGATTCTTGCCGAAGCGGCCGTTGCCGAATCCAAGGGAAAAGTCGAAAGGATATATCTGCTTGCTGATGACTATGTACTGTGACGGGTAAAGACGTGTGCCTTGAGGATCCATGATCCCCAGGGCGACAGCGGGGAGATACTTCCCTTCCGGAATAAACTGGTATTTTACATCGACGGCCTTGTCCTTATAGTTGCCGTAGTCGGCAGTAAGCGCCGGAACATCCAGAATTTCAGTGATTCTGCCGCCAACTTCCAACCCCCTCAGGGGACTTACCTCTCCATAATAATACCGATAAGGATCTACCTGGCTGACACCGACCCTGAAACGACCCTCCTTCAGAACCCTCGCCGTCGGCGTTTCCATGAGGCCTGTGCCGCCCCAATTCGTCGGAGACGTAAAGGGCTCATCACCTGCGTGACACGGAACCACACAACACAAAATAAGAATGATAAGAAATAGGGGAGGCGCCAGTACTGTTCGGTATGGTATTAGCTGCAGCGTGTCATTTCGACCAATCAATTACTTCACTTTCTTGCATTCACAGATTTATAAGCTTCCACGAATCGATCCACCAGAAAAAACATATTATCCCGTATGATGTTCAGCGTGCCTATATTAACGATTCCCGTTACATTTATCGTCCAGGTGCTTGCCAATGTTTTGATCCTGGGATTTGAATCAATGGAAACAAGCTGCTGAAGCTCTAATCTGACATCGTATGCGAGCAAGTATTTTTCATTCTCGTGTGTGTTTACATTCACATAGAGAACCGGCCGCCCGGGCGTTTTGAGCCACTCATCCGATGATAAAATCCTTATCTCTGCCTCCCGCAACCGCTGCGCAACACCCTGCTGAATCTGCTCCTTCGTCAATCCTGATTTGCGAAGATGCTTTTCATACTTCATTACATTAGGCTGCAATTCCTCAACCGCAACATACACTCCCTGAAGACCGATCAATGTGAGTCGCGTTTCCTTAGAATCAATAGCGAGAACAGGGACTGCAGACCCGATCAACAACACTGCTGACACTAACATGACCAACCTTTTCATGATAACAGGGGCAGTGACCATTTTTTCTCCTCCATTACATATAAACAGCCAAAAAAATGGGGGCATAATTTTTCCCTCACGTAAAAAGTTACCTGCCCTCAATTATGTGCTACCGGGCTCCTTTGCCGAATAAAACCGTTCGCATTGTTTTCAATAAAATAAAAAAATCCAGAAGAAGAGTGACATTTTTAATGTAATAGAGATCGTACTGGAGTTTCTCAAGGGCATCCTCATTAGAAGCCCCGTAAGGATAATTAATCTGGGCCCACCCTGTTATGCCCGGTTTAACAGCATGCCGCAGAGAATAATAGGGTACTTCTTGTGTTAAGTGTTTGACAAATTCCGGTCTCTCTGGTCGCGGACCGACAAGGCTCAAATCTCCTTTCAAGACATTCCACAACTGTGGAAGCTCATCGATTCTTAAAAATCTAATGATACGTCCAACCCTTGTAATGCGCGGATCATTTGCCTGAGCCCACACAGCGCCATTCATTTCAGCATTCTCTTCCATTGACCGAAACTTAATCAAATTAAAAATTAATCCATTGAAACCAACTCTCCGTTGCCTGTAAAAAATGGGGCCCCTGGTATCCATCTTAATCAATAAGGAAACAATGCAAACAAGGGGCACTGCCAATATCAGCCATGCCGCTGCCAGCGATTTGTCGATAATCTTTTTCACCTTCGCGTTATAGAGATTGCCTTTAACACCATAGATATCCGCGTATCCGAGCCACATCTCGTTTGTGTGTAAGACTGGAATCTTCCCGGCTACCTCTTCATAAAAGCTCGGCATTTCACAAACAGCAACCCCACTGAATTTAGCGTCAACCAGCTTTGTATAAACCTCCGGTTGAATCGTCTGTGAAGTAGCAGTGACCACCTGATCAATGCTCATCTCTTTAAGTAAATTTGATAAGAGTTTCGTCCCGCCTATTACAGAAACAGTGCCGAAAGACTTACCCCATTTATTTTCATCATCATCGAGTAAACCCACGATTTCGTAATTTCTATTTGTTTTCAAAACCTCGTATAAAATACTGCCGGCTTCATCTGCCCCAACAATAAGAACTCGTCGTGGGTTCGCGGAATTTTTGAATACCCTATCAAAGATGTACCGCCACCCAGTGAGAGAAAAAAAGATTAACACGCTGCTTATGAGGAGAACCCAAGATCCAGGACGCACATGGAAGATGAAAAAAATGGCAGAAATCAATATGGATGAGATTGTGGTGGCAAGAAGAAATCGTAATATATAACGAGAATCCTTTGGCTCCTCTAAATTATAGAAGTCGAACACATAGAAGGTGAGCAGATATGCACAAATTGTTACTATGTCTGATGCTTCATAAACGAGTGAAGGATCCAGAAAAATTCCGAACCGAATAACAGGCGCGAAATATATGGAGGCAAGAATCAGGATGATGTCGCCTCCGAGGAGTGCCATTTGTTTTTTAGGGAAAATGTTTGCCACAGGATTAAGATAAGATGTAGGGTTTTAGAAGTACGGCCTTAGCTAATATTTTGATGGCAGTAATGATGGTCTATAATTGAGTTGCCTCAATTTAGAAAAAGGTTTGAGAACGAATGTCATGGGGTTTGGCTTTAGGTCATTCATTTTCCATGCTTTATAATTTTCAAATACTACCTTAGTAGTGTTTAATAAGCCAGGTGAACATCGACCTCCAGTTCTCATTTTCACCATTACTTCTGGAATGTAAATAGTTGTGATTTTATGTTTATAAAGCAATCTGAGCATCAGTTCATAGTCGGCTGCCAGCGGGAAATTTAGGTTAAATGAACCATATTTTTCATAAACTTGGCGCCGGACAAAAAAAGTTGGATGTGGCGGCATCCAGCCTCTTCGGAAATTTTCCTTATTAAAAGCACCAGCTTTCCAGTATCTGACTTGCCTGTTTATATCTTTGCAGTCCAAATAAAGCAAATCACCATAACAGGTGTCAGAATCATATTCTGCGATAGAATTTACAACTTGGCCAATGACATTTTCATCGGCATACATGTCATCAGAGTTGAGGATACCTATGATGTCTCCGGTTGCAAACTGTATGCCTTTATTCATGGCATCATATATTCCCTTATCCGGCTCACTTATCCATCTGGAAATATTACTTTCGTATTTCTTAATTATTTCTATGGTTCCATCCGTCGATTCCCCGTCAATAACAATGTATTCAACATTATCGTAGCTTTGATTTAAAACACTCTGTATACATTCTTGGATATACGTTTTACCATTCAATACAACAGTGATAATGGATATTTTCATTGTGTGATATTTTTAATCAGCGGTAATATTACGAGAATAACTCTTGAATCGCATTCTGTACTTGCTCAACAGAAATTTCAAAAATAGTGTTCGAAGCGTTGCCATAACATGCAACGGAAGTATTAGTGCCAGAATTCTTTGTCCGCAAAATTTTATGCGGTACTTTCCACGGACCAAAACGTAAAGGTGAATTCCAGTGCCAATTGGGTCCGTCAACCGGGAAACATGATATCTCAATAATAGGCACACCCATAGCAGCAGCTATGTGCATGGAGCCAGTGTCATTACCCACATAGAGATGGCATCTCTTTAGTAACGCAACAGTTTGTCTTAGAGTGGTACTACCTGTTAAATTGATTGTCTCTTCCTTAAGAGCGTCGCCAATATTCTTACCAAGAGTTTTGTCATTGAAACCTCCAACAATTATAATTGATGAATCGTAGTTTTTCTTTAACCAATGACCCAATTCGATGAATCTATCTGGCGGCCATTGACGATCTACCGCACCTGCACCTGGACAAAACGCGACAAGCATTTTAGTGGAAATATTATTGAGTATTTGATCGGCATACTTATCATCTATAGAATCTATCCATAATTCCAGAGCGTCAGAAGAAGGTTTTCCCCCGAGATAACGAATAAAGTCCAAATATCTTTCAACCTCATGTTTGGGCATTTTATCATGCAATACTTCTGTAAACATTAAATCAAATCCCTTATTCATTATTTGCTTTCGTGAATTAACATTTTCTGCATAACCTACTCTCCGTTTAGCACCGCTAGAATAGGCGATATATGCTGAGTAATAACCATCGGTATCCCATCTCGGCATTAATGCGATATCAAAATGCTTTTGTCGTAAAGTACAATATCCTAATTTAAAAGCGCGCCATGATAATATGAACGGTCTGAGTTTGCGTGGAACACTTTGTCGGTATACAATGATTTCGTTTACATATGGACACAACTCAACCAAATTGTATGTTGTTGGGCTTAGCACTAATGTAATTCGCGCGTTCGGCAACATCAACCGCAATTCTCGCAGGAACGGTGTCGCTAATACGAAGTCACCAATTTCGTCGGTTTTTAAAACAAGTACTTTTCTTATATTATTTTTATCATCATTTTCTTTTTGTGTGATGCCGATGGGCTGAATTATATTGAGAATGCGACCCAGGATATAGGCAGCCTTCGTTTGTAAGTAAATCAGATACGAGTAATCAGTAATTGAATTTCTCTTCACAGATAAACACTAAGCCGGCCAGAAATGGATCATTACTGGTTTTGGAGACTTGTCTAAGTAACTTAAGCCCTTCACACGCCATGCATAGCCTGGCACTAAGGAGAGAACAAAATCACGCATTTCTTTCCAGTTGTTATCTTGATGATATGTTGTAAATGCAATCTTTGGCCTGTGATTTCGAATTGTCTTTGCTCCACCTTGCAAAACCTCCAATTCAAAGGATTCCAAATCGCCCTTGATATAATCGACCTTGGTCAGCCCTAAATCTCCGACTAATTGGTCAATTGTTGCAGTTTTGATTATTATCGAACCTTCAGGGAGCGTATCGTGGACATTGGTTACAACAGAATTTAATGTGCCCTGGCATAAATATGCCTGACCGATATGACTGCTTAATGCATAAGGTATGATTCGAACATTATCTTTGTCATTAAAAGTTTTTGTTAAACTTCCTATAAACATTGGCGATGGCTCTACTACTATACACTGAGCGTGTTCCAGTATTTTTAAGGAAAACAACCCTTCCGCAGCGCCACAATCTAACACGACATCACCTGGCTTGACCTGAGTTTCCGGTACTTCATAATAATGCCAGTCATTTTCACATAAAGATTCGCTGATAACCATGTATAGGTTATAAAGAGGAATACTTTTGGGCCAATATAGCGGGTATCGTATGCTGCGTAAATGGATGCGTTTATATACATCATCGTCTTCAATTTTTAAAATATGAGACTTAGCAAGCATTGTACATGTCGGACGGATTAGTTTAGCCAGCAGGTCTCTCAATGAACAAACAAAATCCCTATTCTGGGAAAGATATGCACGACACAGATCAAAACGGCGACTTAACCCCATTTATAAATAGCCTTTCTATATCAAAAACGATATTCTTTAGATATGCTGAATACAGGTGAGATAATGAACTGCCTGAAAAGGTGATAAATCGCTCAAGACAACAAATCTCATTGTGAGAGGAATGAAACAGAGTGTCGGCCTAAGGGTCGTAGGAAAATAACCGAAAATGGCATTTTAAAAAGTTGCTTTTATCTACAACGCAACAAACATGGTGGATGAAATATTTTAAGAATTTGCGTTTCAAATGATTGATCTGACGATTGGGTTCAGCCGCTTTGCGGAGCGTAGCGTAGCAAAGTCGTCTTTAACACGTCGTTAGGCTTTCCTTGGAATGAAGAGGACATCGGTCGTTCCTTGAAGAATGGTCTCATCGATTGTCGATCCACCAAGATCACAAATGTTGTATCCGACCCGCTTCATCTCCTTGAATACACTCATTTCCTCTTCCTATGCAGGATGAGACTGCCCGCATCCAACTTCGCAAAGAATAATAGGTAGATGGTGCCATTTTCTCAAGGAGCCAAGCATTCCTCTAAATACTCAATATTTGGCGCCCTCCACATCGATTTTGATTAAATGAGGTGTCACATCTATTCCGCTGGTATCGAAAGGCTTTAGTCGGACACGAGCCTTCGTCATATCTGGCGTTGCAAGTTGCGAAACAAATGTGTTCCATCCAAGATTACCATTGCCAGCTATGAATATGTCCTCTTCTGTGTCTCTGTCGCTCAGACCAAAATCAAACACAGTAACGTCGAAAGGAGCGTCGCGGAATGTTGTCCTGCAGAGGTCGGCAAGATGAGCGACAGGTTCAAAAAGGTAGGCTGATCCCTTGAAACTCAGCCTTTCAGTAAGAAGGAAAGTGAAGTAACCGATATTCGCTCCAATATCAAAAATGATGCTGTCGCTGCTAACGTAAGGATAGACAGCAGAAATTAACCTGTCATACTCATTCTTCCAAATCTCAAACCATTCCATCGCCTCCTTGTGAGTGACAGTGGTAGCAGAGTACTTTTTCTTTAAACGATAGGAAATGCGTCTTTTCAGTCGCATTACAAGTACATCGAATCCGTCTTTTCGCAAAATCTCAATCGCTTTACTTATGAGCATCTTGATCTCCTTCAAGTAAGCCTAACGACCAAGCTCACCGGTGCGGCTTGACCGCTTCCGCTGGAGCGCTTGGTTGGTCAAAACGAACTTCTCGTCCTCTCCCCTTTGACTCTCCCAAAGTTCTGTAAAACGTCTTCAGATAGTACCGCCAAGAAATTCCGTAAAACGGACTTCTGGTGGGCCAGAACGATATGATATCTATGCCTGCGTTCCTAGCCAGTTCTATGGCTTGCAGGATCATCCTCTCCTGGTCATTCCAATTGAAGAGAAGATACTGCCATTCAATTGTCGGCGTTGTTTTGCATCTCTGCCTGCGATGCTCCACGAGTTGTTTCATATTGTCGTATACCTTTGAGAAGGAGCCGCCACGTTGATACTTGCTCATCGTAAGATCATCGATTCCATCGATTGAAAATACGATGTGGTTTGCCAACATCGCAGCAGCGCGTTCTTTAACCGTGTTCAGCAGAAGTCCATTCGTGGAAATGCGTATGGCCAAATTCGGGTTGCTCTCTCGGAGGATATGAAGCTGGTCACCAACGTCAGGTGCGGCAAATGGCTCTCCTAAGTTGAAAAATGATAAAGATTCGATTCTATGTTTGCGAATGGTGGTGGCAACCTTTCGGATATCATCCAACGTCATACGGGTTGATAGCCTGCGCCCTTGGACTAAGGTTCTGTAGCAGGCCGTACATCGATAGGGACATACAACTGTATTTTCAACCATAATGCCCTTTGTACACATTTGCCAGTTTTCCGTGTGATGACGAGCTTCATTTGGAGTAGTGAACCTCAGATCATAACAAGACGCGCATATGAGAATTGGCAGTCTTCCAGACGCCAGGCTGCGGCGAAAGTGTGTCGCCTTTGGGGAGGCGAGCACTTCCTCAAGACTTTCACTTTTCAGATCTCCGATATTTCCGGAACCATCATAGTCCTGACAGTTACAGGATACGGTCATGTCGGAGTTGATACATATGTTGTAGCCTGATTCACCCGACAGTGCCGCACAGTAGAAGCGCTTTCGCTTGGCGGCTGCACGAAACTCCAGTGCGCACCTTCTAACCGCACGATACGCTTTTTGACAAAAGTAGTTTAGCCGCTCCTCAGTCATAATGATAAAAGAAAACTAATTTGTAGAAGTTTTCATGGTATTATTTTATTTGCTCAATTTTTCATCCAACTCCAGAATTTTTTAATATCTCCCCACAGTATTTTGGGTTCATGTAAATAAATTTTATGTCTTGACCTTGCTCTTTTTGCTAACCTTGAAAAGCTCTTATTGTATTTATGAAAGGCTGCATTTATTTCAATTTCAAGTTTCTCGAACTCTTCACTATCCATAGTATCAACTTTTCGAGTGATATCCTTTACATAATAATATTTAGGAGATACATTATAAAAATCTTCCAACGTAATTTCGTTTTGAACTATACCTTTCTCAATTCCAATTTTAAATAAATCAGTCCCTGGAAACGGTCCATAGACGCTGAACGAGGCAAAATCTGGTTCAAGCTCTTTCATGAAGTTCAGAGTTTGGTAGACTTCTTCCTTTGTCTCTGAAGGAATGCCGATCATAAAATAACCGGTCCAATGAATACCCACTTTTCTAAATAGCTTTGCAGCAGCCCTTGCTTGTGATAAAGTTATTTGTTTGTTTATACGTTTTAGTACTTTTTCGCTTCCCGTCTCTATTCCTACCTTTATACTATTGCATCCTGCAGCTTTCATCTTCCTTAATAATACCTCATCTACAAGATCTACCCTCGTATTACAATCCCAGTTGATGCCAATATCTTCTTTTAATAGTCTATCACATAATCCCAACACTCTTTTTCTGTTAACGGTGAAAGAATCGTCTTTAAACGTGAATTGCTTTGTCCCAAAATCTTTTATAATGCGTTTCATTTCCTCTACAACATAATCAACAGAATGATAGCGAACTTTCCTCTTCCAAATTTCTGTAGCACAGTAGGAACAATTATAAGGACAACCCCTGCTACTCATTAAAAGTCCCATGTCTTCTGAGTTATAGGAATCTTTATTTAAAAGCAGGTCGTAGGCAGGAAAAGGGAGCGAGTCTAGATCATTAATAAATTCATGCTGTGGATTATGAACCGTTGCTCCATTACACTTATATGAAATTCCTTTGATGTTCCTGAAATGATCATATATTTTTTTGGATGTCTTTTTATTTTCAATAACATTTAATAATTCAGAAAATGTGATTTCTCCCTCTCCTTTAATTAAAAAATCCACATCAGGGCATATCTTCATTACTTCTTCGTATTTCAAGCTAATATGAGGGCCGCCCATCACTACTGGCATGCTTTTGTCATATTCTTTACAAAGAGAGGCAATTTTAAAAGCAGACGCCGCAAATGTAGTCCAGACACTGATCCCAACTACATCGGGTTTGAAATTATGGATTTTTCCCCTTACCTCTTGCCAGATGTAATGGCTACTATCCTTTAATGATTTTAGATATAATGGATAGCTGTCTTCCAAATGAGTGAAGTCCATTTTTGACGGATTTACATTAGCATCCGCATCGTAGATCAAAACTTTATGACCTTCATTTCGTAATACTGCCGCCAGATAGGCTAAACCCAAGGGAAAATAGCGATTATAGTAACCCATAAAGCGATAGAAGGGCGGGTCGATTAGAATTATATTCATATATTTTATTCAGACGTTAAGTATTATCTCTATTTTCTCTATGATGTCTCCAAGTCTTGGCTGTAGGATGAGTCAGTCCCGAACTATGAGGTGATTAGTGAAGAGATTTATAAGAAAAAGAGGAAGGAGTAATGAAAACCAAAAATCTATGCTGCGTATTGCGGGAACAAATAGAAAAGAAACAACCCCATATAAAACAACAAAATAAATTGCAATGCTATTAATATTTTTTTGTTTCAAGGCTGTTAAATCGATGACAAATAATATGATTCCGATAAAGTAAAATAGAACAAAATAGAAATATCCAAAGTCCTGAAAAGCATAAGACGAAAAATACTGCGCAGGATTCCATTCCCACACATACTGACTTTTAGTAAAAAAATGCGGCATAGGCAGATGAAAAAATTTAAAAATAAAGTACAATGGCGCCAGGATGGTAGAAAAACCATAAGTATATCCCGAGCATGTTTGAATCATTAACTGAAAGTTAACTAACCCCAATTTAAGATAAAGTAAAGTAGTGTCGAAAATTCCAAAACCCTCTAGTCGTTTTGTGGATAAATAATCTGCCAGGAGAACGAATAAGGCAATAAGCACCCAATATCGAATATTTTTTAAGTAACCTTTTTTAAAGCCGAGAAAAACATTGGCCAATAGAACTGCCATGATGGTTAAACGATCGAGAGAGAAAAACACTTTGATAAAAACTGCAACAAGCGCCACTCTGCTTAAATTTTTGAGCCTTTGCGTATCAACTCCATCCAACTTTATAAAATTTAAAAGCCCCAAGGACATAAGATATATAGACAAAGGGGAGTATGTGAACATTTTAATGATCCCAGGCAAACCTCCTTCGTCTGATGACAATAGATACGCAATACGGATCCCCACATCAAAATCACTGCTAAATATTTGTGAAATATATTCAATTGGTGAAGCAAATAAAAAGACCTGTAATATGTTGACTATTGTCCCTACAACAATGAATAAGTATGAACATACATAAAATATGTTATTGAAATAATATCGCTTATCTTCTGGTATCTCCTCCTGCGATATCTTCTCCTGCGATGATCGAGCTAATCTTACCGTAAAATAGCCTAAAGCAGACCACAAAACACCTATTATATGCATCCAAATCGCCTTATCAGTATTAATCGAGCTGGAAATCAAGGGGGTTTGATAAAAATATATGGGAAGAAATATTAATTGAGAGCAAAAAAAATAAAAATAAAGGTTATTGAATTTCGTGATTCTCATTTCACAATCATTCCGGTGAGTAATCCCATAAGTTCTGATAAATAATAGCGTGTTTTTC
>JAFNGM010000247.1:0-1761 GCA_017885225.1 Syntrophaceae bacterium
CTACACTATACCAAAAACGTTCTTCGTATTTTGATACGTCACCTCTGCCAACTTTTCCAGTGAAATTCCCTTCAGTTCTGCTACCTTCCTTGCCGTATGAAAAACATATGCCGGTTCGTTCCTTTTTCCCCGATGGGGATGAGGCGTCAAATAGGGCGCGTCCGTCTCCAGGAGAATGCTGGTGAGGGGAATACGCATGACCACTTCCTGGAGCTTTTCCGATTTCCCGAATGTAACCGCCCCTGGTATGGATATGGAAAAGCCCATGTCAATGCACTTTACCGCCATCCTGTAGTCTCCAGAAAAGCAATGTACCACTCCTTTCGACTTTCCCTTCCAGTCCTGAAGCATCTTCACGGTTTCCTGATGGGCGTCCCGATCATGTATAATTATGGGCAATCCGATTTCTTCCGCCAACTCCAACTGTTCACCAAACCTTCTTATTTGCACATCCCGCGGAGACAGGTTGCGAAAGAAATCAAGTCCGATCTCCCCGAAGGCCACAACCTTATCCATTTGAGCAAGCTGTTTGAGAGTCCTGTAAGTATTCTGATCAATGTCCTTCACCTCATGGGGATGAATCCCAATGGCCGCGTATACATTTTTAAATTTTCCGGCGACGGAAATGGCCTTTCTGCAATCACCGAGGGTAGTACCCACTGTGATAATCAGATTCACTCCCGTATCCTCAGCTCTCCGGATAACTTCCTTCCTATCGCCGTCGAAGTCATTCATCTCCAAATGCGCATGTGAATCAGCGATCATCATAAGACTTTCCACGTGAGAACACTATTTTCTTTCGAGGCTGACTACTCTATGACAATTTCATCCGCTAACGAGGATACATCTGGCAGATCCGCGAGATATGCCTGTAAATGTTCTTCTGTAATCTCTCCAACAAGCAGCATCTTCATGAGAATCCTCTTATCTGTTTCACCTTCGTAACCGAACTTCTTTTTTTCCATCTATTATTCCTCCATTATTATGATTATGAAATCTTTTAAAATGCGCCAAATATTATTGCATACAGCAAAGCGGCAACCGTATCCATTTGTCGTGCCTAATGAATGTTCAAGATATTTGCGTTTCTCCTTTCAGTCACAACGACAATTTGAATAGAAAATGAAGGTCTTGATACTATTGAGGCCTGATTATCTATTACACTTTTTGTATTTTTTCAACAAATACTCAATGACCGGCAAACACCTTGACAGGCAGATTGAAATTTTATTACATTTGAGGTCAAGTCCCTGCTGGATTTCAGGAATATCGAAACATGGAATTGAAGCTGACATCACATGCACGAAACTGGCCATTTTACGGCTGGGTTGGCGTCGCTTTGACCATTATTTTCTGGATTACAAACTGGTATCTTTCCGGGTTCCGCACCCACTGGGGCTTCTTTCCCATGTGGTTAGGGTACTGTCTCACGATTGACGCCCTGGTTTTCACGCGCAAGGGCCATTCATTGCTGACCCGTAATCCACGCGCCTTTGTGTCACTCTTTTTTATCTCCGCAACGGCCTGGTGGCTTTTTGAAATCATTAATTGGCGCATGCAAAACTGGTACTACATAGGTGAAGAGAATCTCACCGGCGTTGAATATTTTTTGTTTTCCTCGCTCAGCTTTTCTACTGTAATGCCTGCGGTATTTGGAACGGCAGAGTTCGCCGGTACCTTCTCCTGGATTCGCAGAATTAAACACGGTCCTCGAATTGCACAAAATCCCACTACTTTAATCACTCTCTTTATCGCAGGCTG
>JAFNGM010000247.1:1790-17769 GCA_017885225.1 Syntrophaceae bacterium
CATCGTACGCTCCTCGAGTACATCGCAGTATCCGACTGGCGGCCCGTCCTGGCATTGTGGGTCGGCTGTCTTATGTGTGGTTTCTTCTGGGAGATGTGGAATTTCTACTCATATCCGAAATGGATATACCGCATACCATTCTTTGATTTTCTGCACATTTTTGAAATGCCCGTATTAGGCTTCTTAGGCTATGTTCCCTTTTCGATGGAATTATTTGCCCTGTATCACATGACAGTCGGGTTGTGTAAACCCGGCATGACACAAGACTATGTCAGAATTATACCCGAAGATATCGAATGAAGCTCCCCGCCCACAGGACAGGGCACTCTTTACTCATTTATTATCAAATATTTCCAAAAATAATCTTCTTTTTTTACATTAATGAAGTCTTTGACTATATTTACATAAAGTTCATCTCCGAAAAAGTTGCTCTCTTCTCCAGGATTCAAAGGTCCAAGGGGTCGAGGATACGAGTGTAATGCTAAGAGCTTCAAAGTGTTAAAGATGTGACAGAAATCATATCAATTCTGCCTGGATAAGTATAGATATAATCATGAAATGAGGCACCTGAATCCGTGAAACCCCGAATTTCATTTGCACGTCAATGGGAGAAGAGCATTACATGAAAAATTCCCTGAATATTATCGAGAATTGGAGAAAGAAATGCTGCGGCGTCTGGTGAGAGGAACATCCCGAAAAGAAATAGCAGATGCTGCATGGAAGGATGATCCGTTTACTGGGCAGGGATCTGTTACCTGGCCTGGCGGGAGTCAGTATATGGGCGAATGGAGGGGTAACAACCCACATGGAAGGGGGACGTACACTTGGTTTGACGGTAGCACGTACAAGGGTGAGTGGCAAAATGGCCTCCCCCACGGGAGGGGAAAACATACATCTTCTGACGGAACAGTACACGAAGGAGAGTGGAAGGCCGGCAGAAATATAGACGATCATGATGCCCTGTCATCCGCGTCGAAGCTTACCACACCGGCCAAGGCCGTGATCTTTGCTGATACGGACAAGGATTACCTGACATCTGCAAGAGAGAAAAAACTTGACAGAAAGGAAAGGGAAGAAGCGAGGAGGAAAGAGCAAGAAGCGGCGGCGGGAGTGGGAGCGGAATCAGAAGGAAAAGGAATGGCTTTGCTGGAAGCAAGGTTGGCCGAAGAAACCAAGGCAAGACAGGATGCCGAGATAGAAAAAGAGGTTGCCATACTCAAAGCAGAGCTGGAAGCCAGGGCCAAAACAGAAGAGATAGAACGCCTCGTGGCAGAGTTGAAGGAAAGTGAAGAAGCGAAAACGAGGATCAAGGTACGGGCGGAAGAAAGACTCAGGACGGAAGAGGACGCGAGGCTCAAGGCTGAAGCGGAAGTGAAGGCTCACGCGGAAGAGATAGAGCGCCTCGTCGGCCAGTTGAGGGATAGTGGAGAAGCGAAAACAAGGACCAAGGCACAGGCGGAAGAAAGACTCAGGGCAGAAGAGGAAGCAAGACTCAAGGCAGAGGCGGAAGTTAGGGCTAAAACAGAAGAAATAGGCCGCCTCGTGGCCGAATTGAATTTCCGGGACGAGGCAGTTGTCAAAGCAAAGGCAGAAGCGGAAATACAGCTTATAGAAGAGGCAAAAGCACGGACAAAAGCTGAGAGGAAGGCAAGAGAAGAAGAGGAAGCCAAACTCGAGGCAGAGGCAGCAGTGAGGGTTAAAGCAGAGGAGATAGACCGGCTTGTGGCCGAATTGAATTTCCGGGATGAAGCAATCATCAAAGCAAAGTCGGAAGTGGAAATACAGCTTTTAGAGGAGGTGAAAGCACGGGCAAAAGCAGAGAGGAAAGCAAAGGACGAAGAGGAAGCCAGGCTTAGAATAGAAATGGGGGCAAAGGCGAAGACAGAAGAAGCAGCCCAATTGACGGTCAAGCTGATGAAAAGCGAGGCTATCGCAAAAGCCAGAGAGGAAGCGGAAGCGACATTCAGGGCGCACGAAGCCAAAATCAGAGCAGAAATCGGAGAAAAGGCAAAAGAAAAATTCTTTATAGAACATGCACCTAAACCTTTACAAGGAGATACATTCGTTCCTCCAGCACGATTGTCCAATACCTATTCTGATGGTCGAAGTTATGTGGGGAAAATGAAAGATGATCTTCCCCACGGGCAAGGGACGATGATATATCCTGATAGTAGAAAGTATGTCGGTGAATGGAAAAACGGCGAGAGGCACGGGCAAGGCGTGTTCACCTTCCCCGACGGGTCCGTCTATGCAGGACGGTGGAAGAAAGATATGAGAGAGGGTGAAGGAATCCTCACAATATCCGGCGGTAGAAAATATACGGGTGATTGGAGTCATGATCAATACCACGGACATGGAGTGGACATCTATCCTGACGGGAAAAAATACGAAGGACATTTCAAAAAAGGAAAGTATGAAGGGCAGGGAAGTTTGATACTGGCTGACGGGACAAAGTACGTGGGCGAATTTAAAAATGGCTTATCAAATGGAAAAGGCGTCTTGACATATCCCAATGGCGACAGATACGAGGGTGGGTTTAAGGATAACAAGTATCATGGCAGGGGGAAATTGAACCTCACTGACGGGAGAATGTATAATGGTAGCCTGAGAAATGGTCTTCCTCACGGCCAGGGGACGATGACATTTCCAAACGGCATGACGTTTGCCGGCCAGTTCGAGGACGGCAAACTTATTGTACAGAAAGATTAAGATTTGTCATATGGGAGACACATGTTGAAGGAACTGGTAAAAAATTTCTCCGAGAAGGGAAAAGTTGAGTTTGAGTGGATGAACGATCCACATTATGGTCACGGAGTTTATATCCACCCCGACAAGAGCAGATACGATGGTCAGTTTAAGGGGGGAAGCTTTAACGGGAAAGGAATTTTCAAATGGCCTGATGGGGGTGAGTACAACGGCGAGTGGAAAAACGGACTCCCGAATGGACAAGGCATCATGACCCTTCCTAATGGCAGTCGATATGAGGGCGAGTGGAAGAAAGGACATTTTGGAGGAAAGGTGTCATTTGTCTTTTCTTCGCTGCGGAAAAGCCCTCCAAAGAAGGGGAGTCGATAGTCCTTCTGAAAACGGCTTGAATTTTAAACACCTTTATGAATCCAATTGCGGAGGCTCCTTCCTCCTAAAGCGTTTGATCTTTCGTTACCGAAGGGACGCAAAATTTCAATTTATAATGATTCAGTCCACTCCCGAATATTCATGTGGCAACTACAATCAGATAAACATAGTATGGTGTGGAAAGGTGCGATACAAATTTGCAGTGAAAGTCGTATATCGATGCCACAATATTTTGTTGTTGAATTGTCTTGACATCCAAGAGCCGCTATTCTTATACTTCATCCATTCGTAAGAGAGTGCTTATAAATTCAACTGTATCAATTGACATTCTCCACAAAGGCGCCAACCTTTTCCTGAAGATGGAAGGCGTGATTGATGATGAGGTACTATGAACAGGACGTTAAAATCTTCACCTCCTATGGTCTTTCCCTCGCAAGCGGGTAAGGAATCCCAAACAAAATATGAACCCACCCATCCCCGCGGCCGTTCATCGTGGCCCGTCATTGTTGCCGTGATCCTTACGGTGATCTTCGTTATCTACGGCATTATTTATTATGTGATGAATTCTGAACCTTACACGCTCTCAGAGTCTTTCATCCGCCAGAATCAGACAATCAGGGAAGAGATTGGAGAGGTGGACAAATGCGATCCGTGGTTCCCGATAGAAATATATCCCATCGGCCGAGAAGAGAATGCCATGTTTACCTTTGACGTGATTGGAAAAAGCATACAGACAACAGAGGTTACCGTGTATCTGCAAAAAAGACAGAATCGGTGGCGTATCATTTCCGCCTACTACAAAGACCGCCAGGGACTTACAAAGCCACTCTTGGAGGAAAGCCGCTCGTAAACCCCGTTCCTCAAAAGAGGCGGGGTTTTGTGTTATTTTGCAACACCAGTTTCCAATTGAACATGAGAACCTTTGAATCTGAAAGAGGAAAATAACATGGAATCGACACAAAGATGCAAAGAAAAAGTGAAGGTACCTCTTCAAACTGTTTTTATGAAGAGGGNNTGTTGCGGTCTTTTGGGTCATATTCATTATTCAACTTCTATTTTCCGGCGTTGCTGCTGCGGCATGCTCAGCCCCGACAGATGAGGCGTGTCCGCTTCGGATCGGCAACCAGGTCGTGTTTGATCGCTGCTTCGGCGCTCCTCCCATCGGACCGAATGCCGGCAAGAAGACCGCTGTCGGGGAGCAGATTTGCAATATTCTGAAAAACATGATTGGCGTAGCGCATCGGTTGAGTGTCGGTGCCCAGTCCTTTCAAAACAATGCCAAAAGAGACCTCGAATCATTCACCAAGGTCACATTCAACGATGCAGTGGACCGGAAGGCTTTAGAAAAGTTTGATGTGACAAACGGGATG
This sequence comes from Syntrophaceae bacterium, assembly GCA_017885225.1. Lineage (GTDB taxonomy): Bacteria > Desulfobacterota > Syntrophia > Syntrophales > UBA2185 > UBA2185. Next base: position 6,236 of record JAFNGM010000247.1, read on the forward strand.
CTGAGGCGGATCGATGCAGATCTTGAGGAATATAAGAATGATAAGTTTTGCGGCAGCAAGGCAGCATTGGATGGGGTAAAAAAATCATTCGAGACGGAGATACAGAATCTCCGCATTCTCGGCGAGGGAATGACCAGTACCGCCGAAGCAGCAAATGCCATGTTGCCTGTTGCAACTGAAACCGGAAATATCACCACGGAGATCGAAAAACTCCGCGCCATGTCGTACAATAGCGGTGGTAACTCTATCAATTCTTACAATCAACTCAACACAGCAGCTGTGTCTCTACAAAATGCGGCAAACGGACTGAGAAGCCCTGACTTGACCGGCATTATTAATGCCGGTACCGCCGCGGTGATCGACAATCTTCCCTTTATTGCAAATTGTGCGGGATGTGCCGGCGCTCTCGGGGTAGCCGCCGCGAATATTGTAGGAATTGCGGCCCAGCCCTCCGTAGCCATGACAACATGCCTGCCAACAGCAGGTATAGGATGCATTGTCGCGGCTGCCGGCGCCGGACTGAATGCATATAGTGCGATCATGTTTATCGCTCTTGCAGACCCCTTCTGTCGGAACGCCGCTTCAAAGGTGGATGATATGGACATAACCACCGAGAAGATCCGTCTTTACTTTGAGAACGTGGCAAAAATCATTGACCACGTCGAGAAGACAGACCAAAGCATAGAGAACGTCAGGCAGAAGCTGGATCAATTATCTCGCGAGCTTGGCAGTCAGGCAAAGCCAACCGTAGACAAGATTAATACCAGTCTTAATGGGGCACGCAATTCTCTCGAACAGGGGAAAGCGATTCTTCTGACGAAAGTTGTTCCCAAAATAAATCGATATGCAGGGAATCGTATCCAACAGATGATGGGCCAGGCAAAACAACTCTTCCATTGTTACGAGAATATGGAGCGTCTTTCCCGTTCGCTCACAACGGACGTGGTAAAGGCCGCCAAAGACATGCAGAAAGCCAAAGGAAATATCTTCGATGCGGGTAAAATCCTCGATAACATCGTTTGTCAAGGACAGACTGCTGCGAAGGCAGGAGCGACTTTTGCTTTTAAGGAGTGGCAAGACTGTGATTCTCAAGAAGCAACCCTCCATAGTGATATCTGGGGCGTTCAACGCGGGAAAGTTGATGCCGGAAAAACGGCAGGACATCTTGCATATCTGGCTGCAAATCCCTCTAAGATTTCAACACTTGGAACACGTGTCGCCCAGTTGAAAAGCCGTGAGGCGAATATACCCTTCAAAGCCGTTGACGAAGGGAAAAAAGCCTTCCTCAATCTTGCTCAGTCAAAAGCGAACGCGGGCAAACTGTTTGATGAAGCCGAAGTATTGGCGTCCAACGCGGCGAAGAGCATCGCCAAATCACAAGCAAAGCAACAGGCTAAGGACCAGGCTGCGAAACAGAAAAGTACTTCTTCATCTTCCAGCAAGGTGAAGGCAGCAGAAGCAGCTCCCATGCCTTCCCTGAATGTCAAAGCACTCGATCCAAAACCAGTTCAAAAATAACCGGAGAGGATAAAACAAATTCTCCTTGCTCAAAATACTTTACCATGAAATAGAGGGTGCTGTTCTGAAAAGAGCACCCTCTATGCGTTTAACACTTCAATAATTCATAGCGAGACGAAAGGACGATGGAAATTATAGGAACAGACAGCGTCTAAAAGAACAAAAGCAAGGACGCGGGATCAATTATTGTGATTACATAGTGAGTACAGGATAAAAGCACAAAATTAGGAAAGTTGATGAATCGGATAGAACGGGAAATTAAGACGGTTGGTATCATGATTAATATGTATTGCCGGCACCGTCATCGATCTGATAAACCCTGTGGAAGCTGTCAGGAGCTCTTAGACTATGCCCGACAGAGAACTCTCAAATGCCCCTTTGGGGAAGACAAGCCCGTATGCGCTAAGTGTCAGATTCACTGTTATAACCCGGAGATGAGAGTCAAAGTAAAAGAGGTCATGAAGTTCTCGGGACCTAAGATGATCTCTGTCCATCCAATGCGTGCAATTCGTCACTTTATGGCTGCTCGTAAGGAAGCACCGATGATAAAGAAGTAACGCCTANNTTATCACTGAACTTTTAAAAAAGAAACTAAGGAATAGTGATGCGTATCACAACATAAAATCCATGATGCCGTTATATTCAATAACACGATATGCACCATGGCGGGTGTGGAATAAGGAATATGGGAAAATGATTATTGAACGGCAACAACCTGAATTAAGAATGAACGGGTGAAGAAAAATGAAGGGCCTCACACATATAATTTCAAGGGAACTGTATGGAAAGGCAAGGGCAGCTATATTTGTCCTAACAATTTTCCTGATGGCCATTATCATTATTTATCCTCAGAGGACTCAGGGAAGAGAAATTCACACACATACAAATACACATGATATTAAGGTTACATCAAACACGCCAATTTCAGAAAAGCATGAAAGAAAAGTTCTGAAAACAGGTTCTTTTAATACAATGAAACCATCCGAGAGAAGGGTGCTGGAAAGCGGAAACAACGCAAAACAGAAGCAATACCACAGCGAACGGGAAGAAAGGGGGAAACTCTTACTGCTATACTCGATTTTCAGGTAACTATAAAAGTTGTAGTGACAACAACACAAAATGTTTTCAGTAAGCGCTCCTTCCTTGTCGTTGCCAACTCTTTTCTGGCGCACATCAAAGATGAGCACCAACAATCAATAACACGGGACATAAAAAAGCAGGCCTTCTCCATGCCTCCTGGTGGTACAACTTCTTCGCCGAAATTTTCCTACGTCCCTGACTATGTTTTGTATTGCAAGTATCGCGGCGCGCAATGTCCCGACAATTCTGCATCGGAAAATGTGGCGCGTGTAGTTCCAGTTCTCACGGTAATTGCTGAACGCACATCGTGGGAAACGAGCAATGATAACCCTTTAAAGGGTTCGTGCAAAAGTGATTCACAGGTGTGTGAATAGAGTTGTTGATATCTCTGTTGATAACGTTCCTAAATGCTTATATGTTACTCTTTTATGGCAGAATGCACTCAATGCAGGCATTAAGATAATGTAATGAATACAAGTACATATATTATATGTTCGTGATTTCTGCCACTTGAGCCACTTTTACACGAAGTTATGAACGGTATGAAAAAATTATGCCACTTGGGGGAAATGTTTCACCGAAATAATGTAAAATTTATTTTATTTTTCGGGATCACCGACCCTCAGACCACAAGGTGGGAAACGAAAGCATACCCGATGCCCGACTATAGGAAAATTATCGGCAGCTTTCCCATGCTGTCCTTAGTCAAGCATCCATTATTTTCACAGATATGTGCATCGAATGCGACAACCGCAGGCGCCCGGTCCCCTTTAACACTATTAATGTTCTATACCATCACACATCGATACAAGATCTTGTCGAAAAAATAATGGAAAAAAGAATTGACATACAAACCGATCTTTCCTATATGCCTTTTGTTAGAAAGCAATGTCTAATCAAACATCAAAATACTGAACTGAGTTATTATTAATTTTTTTCTCCACTTCAAAACTCTAACCTTATGCATATCTATCAACATCCCGACAATCTGGTAATTCTGTGCGAAGATGCCGTGAAAAAGTTTTCCGGTAATAAGCTTTTCGGTACTAAAAATTCAACCGGCGAATATGAATGGATTACATACAAACAGTTTGGGGAGCGGGTGAACAGGCTACGTGCTGGTATGGCCGGATTAGGAATCGGCAAAGGCGATATGGTTGGCTCACTGATCAGAAATTCTGTAGAATGGGCACAGATTGCTTTCGCCGCTTATGGTTTGGGAGCTCACTATGTTCCCCTCTATGAGAATGAATCTCAATCTACTATTAAATACATCATTAACGATTGCAAAATAAAAATACTTTTCATTGCTGATCTGGAGCTTAAAGAAAGCATAAAGGGAATTTTCTCTGATACGCCTTCCCTGTCTCATCTTTATATTATCCGTGGAGATGGTGATTATTCCTTAAAAGAATTAGAAATGCTGGGAGGTTTGAATCCTGTTGAGGCTATTCATCCAACCCCTTACGATATGGCCGGGATCATCTATACATCAGGTACAACTGCTGACCCCAAAGGAGTGATGTTGACACACGGCAATTTCACAGCCTGTGCCATGTCTGGATATCATATCTTCCCAGAGCTTGAAGAAACATCGGTTAGCTTATCCATTTTACCATGGGCCCACTCCTACGGGCAATCAGCTGAGTTGTACAACTGGTTCCTGTTCGGCGGATCAATAGGGTTTGCAAGCAGTGTGGATACCATAGCGGAGGATATTCTAAAGGTAAAACCAACCTTCCTGATTGCTGTTCCCAGGATATTCAATAAGATTTACGACGGCCTTCATCTGAAAATGATGGAAGAAGGCGGTATTGGTGAGAAATTATTCAGGAGAAGCAAAAAGGTTGCCCGCAAGAAACGCCAGCTTGCCGAAAAAGGGAAACAAAGCGCGCTCGTTAACTTTAAATATAAATTTTACGACAAAATTGTTTTTTCCAAAATACGGGAGAAACTAGGCGGCAACATACAGGGTTCGCTTACGGCAAGCGCTACCATGAATATTGATATTGCACAGTTCTTTTTTGATATTGGGATTCCCGTTTATGATTGTTACGGGCTTACGGAAACAGCCCCGGCCGTAACCATGAACTGTGCTGCTGCATACCGCCTTGGAACGGTCGGGAAACCTGTTGAAAATGTTAAAGTTGTAATAGATAAAAGTGTGGTTGAAGAAGGAGCCGAAGACGGGGAGATTATTATTTACGGCCCCAATATCATGATGGGTTATTACAACAAACCCGAAGAAACTGCCAGAGTACTTATGTTCGACGGTGGTTTTCGCTCAGGTGACCGTGGCAGAATAGATGAAGACGGGTACCTGATCATCACTGGCAGAATAAAAGAACAATACAAACTGCTCAACGGCAAATACGTTTTCCCTGCCGTTATTGAAGAAGATATAAAGCTTCTGCCATATATAAAAAATGCGATGATCTTCGGCGACGGAAAAGCTTATAATATCTGTATAGCAGTGCCCGATACCAATCTCCTGAAACGTTATGCCAAAGAATTCAGACTGATAACCGAAACGGAGGAATTATTGAAAAATAGCACAGTGCAGGACTTTATGTCGCATGAAATAAAGAAACACCTCGAAAAGAAATTCAAGCATTACGAAATTCCTAAAAAGTTTTTCTATATCAATGATGATTTTACACTGGACAATGGCCTGTTAACCCAGACACTTAAATTGAAAAGAAGGTCAGTAATCAGTAGATACCAGTATATTATTGATGATTTGTATACACGGTTTTAATGGTCAGGAGTTTAAATAAAGGGTGTTTCACTAAAAAACAAACAAATACCCTTACCCAATCATTGAAAGTTTCTTCCTTGAAATATTGATTTTCAAATTGAAGCTCTCCGCAGTAAACTGCGGAGAATCTTCGATCCATAAGGAATAATTATGTTCCCCATTCGCTCGCTTACCNNGCTACGGGGAATGCGCTCGCTACCGGATTCAATTAATCCATACAATGTTCTTCAATCGGTAATAAATAAACGCTGCGCACTATTATAGAATCTATTTCTCTTAAATGTCACAGACCACTTTTCCAATGCCTCTTCATATCGAGCCACATGAAGAAAAGGATCAGAAAAACACTGGACACTGATGCAGGAAGGGCGGCTTCTCTTGTGAATAGCGATAGAGCGAGACCACCAGCAATGCCTTGATTTTTCATGGTTCCTAAAAGAACAAGACTAATGAGGTTCTTTTGATGTATCTTAAAAAAACGGCCGATTAATTCAATGAGAAACCCCAGTAAAAATGTGCTCACAAAGATAACAGTTGCTACTGGTATTAACATGAGAGGTTTTCTAAAGATCGTTTCTTGATTGAGACCAACCAATGTATACAGGACAATGAAAAATCCCCAGTTTGTAAGCAAACCCTGATAGGGGGCTACCCGGTTATGGATACCACTTCGAATGATGATACGAGAAGCCACAACGGGAAAAGTAATAAGCAGGATCATAATCATGATCAGTTTTTGAGGAGCGGTAAAGCTCATGCCAAGAAAAAACAGGAACATGAGGGGCATGATTATGAGAGCCGCAAGATAGGCTGCTGCCGTACCAGCCAGGGTGTAGGTTAAGTTACCTTCTAAAATATTTGTGAATGGAATCACTGCCACCGCCGGAGGTACCGCTGCGACAAGCACAAAGCCGATCCAGATGTCTTCCTGATGAATGATCAAGGCACTCATGGCCAGGGTGGCACCTCCCAGTATCAGGTAGTTCATCAGTATACCTGCAATAGAAGGGATCAGCAAAGAACGGAATGACGTAAAAAAATCGTCTGGTATATTCATGGTCGCCAGGGTCATAACAAGGGCAAGTACTGGGAGGGTTAGGGGCTCTGTCCAAGGGGCTAACTGGGGAAATGCTAAGCCCGTCAGCATTGCCAAGGAAAAAATAACATTTCTGTTACTTAGAAATCGCATCATGTTCTCTATTTAAACGAGGATCAATAAAGTTGATTATAATTTATAATCCAGAGATAAAAATTGATCAATAAAAACATTCCAGAGATCGATCGAAAAAGTGAGATGAAAGCGTGAATGCCCACACTGATCAACCGCGTAATGTCGATGTCCGCTCCTGTGAGGGGCTGGGCAGACGGATACATTCTTGTAATACTTTATCACTGTCTGGGATCCATGTGGTAAAAGGAGAAATAAAAAAATAACCTATAGTGTAAGGGAAACCCGGTTTAAAAAGAGGTTGATCCATGAAAACTTTCATGACCGGCGGCACGGGATTTGTCGGAACGTATCTGGCCAAACGTCTTATTTCAGAAGGCCACGAAGTTACAATCTTGACACAGGCGCTCAGCGGCACGGAACCAAAAATGACGGGAATCTCCCACCTCATAGGTAATCCAACCATTAAAGGAAAATGGCAGGAAGCCGTACGAGAACATGATGTAATCATCAACCTTGCCGGAGCTTCCATCTTCAGCCGCTGGACACCAGAGCAAAAAAAGATTCTACTGAGCAGCCGCAACGTGCTCGAACATATCGAACATAGGTGATCAGATAATGCTTTACTAAAGATTCTGCAACGCTATCACTGCCTTCAGTTAAAGCGGCAATCCTCACTCCAATTCCAATCTAACTTTCATGTACTTTTAGGTTACAAGACGATCCCTTTCTTCCTGTAACCTTCACTTGATGAAATTTGATAATAATGCAAGAGTACAAACGCTAATGGTTGAAATGAGGTAGCGTCACCGGGAAGCCAGTTGATAAGCGGAAAAGACAAACCTTAACCTGCAGTGTTGGGAAAACCCGTCTACTCGATTATGAAAGCCTCGCCTGATTACATAAAAATAATAAGCACGCCGCTACCTGCTAACCTCTGTGAAATATCGTATCGAATAACACAAGGAGCTTTCTTATGAAAAATGTGAATTACATGAGCGTTATCGAAGATAGCATCGACAAGATCAAGGAGGGTGCCTTCTTAACCGTTAAATCCGGAAATGCACTTAACACCATGACGATCGGTTGGGCCACCTTCGGAGTTGTCTGGAGCAAACCTATTATGATGGTGGCAGTGCGGTCTAGTCGGCACACCTTTGGAATCATCGAGGCAGCAAAGGATTTTACCGTTACGGTTCCGACGGGAAACATGCATAAAGAAATCGCCTATTGCGGCTCAAAATCCGGCCGGAACGTGGACAAGTTTAAGATGTGCAACATAGAAACAACCGATAGCCGCCAGGTCACTTCGCCAATTATTAAAACTCGAGGGCGCCATTACGAGTGTAAAATCATCTATAAGTCCGCCATGGACCCGGCCCATCTTGATAGGACTTATGATTCATCCCTTTATCCCAAGAAGGATTACCATACCCTTTATTTTGGTGAAATACTGGCTTGTTATGAGACGGACTGAAATTCAAGCCGTCTTAGTTGAGGCACATAAGCATTCAATCAACACTAGTGTGTGCAGACATAACGTATGAGATGATCAGTGACCATATCAAAGGTCTTTGGAATTGAATTCTGATAATCATTCAACGTTCAATGAATCAGCAAACATTGCCGGCCCTCAAGACATCTACTAAACCCTGTTATCATTAACTGCTGTGAACCATAGTGACTTATGATTCATCGACAACTTCCTGGAAAGTTTTACCCTTTCATTTTTCATTTTATTGCAGATTTGTAGTGGTAATCCACTACAAAAGGTGTTATTGGCTCGCAGAATTTGATGTTGCCGCCTTTTGCGGAGAAACTAATATTAAAAAAGGGAGGATGAAGGAATGAACAAACAAGATCTGGTCACTGAGGTTGCAAAAGCCACATGCAGCAAGGCAGAAGCTGAAAAGGCCCTGGACGCCGTCCTTGGGGCAATCAAGAAGTCGTTGAAGAAGGGAGAAAGTGTGACCCTTGTTGGCTTCGGGACATTTTCCGTCACGAAAAGAGCTGCCAGGAAGGGGAGAAACCCCCAGACCGGTGCGACAATCAAGATTGCTGCCAAAAAGGTTCCCAAGTTCACTGCCGGCAAGGCCTTGAAGGATGCAGTGAAGTGAATTGAAATTGTAAAAGAAGTCATTACTGTCCCATCGTTTGCAAAAAAGTGATAACTTTTGTCCTAAGTCTTTGAATTTGCAGGGTGTGATTTTTCATAAAAATTGAAATCAATAAATTTCCAAAAGCCAGGAAACCTCTGACAGATATGGTTTGCGCCCTTTTCACCTACATCACGTTGGGACAGTCATGAAAAGAAGTAATCTGTAAATAGTAAGCTATAAACTGTTGGGCGAGAAAGGGTGGTACCGGTTCCCCACCCTTTCTTATTTTGGAGAGCAATTACATTCTTTGCCTGAAACTGATCTTGATAGACCGGGCAGCAACAAGATGCATTTCTTCCTTCCTGTAAGAGAGCGTCCAGTGATTATGGCAGAGATTTACACTTTCGAGTAGTAATGTTTGTTGACCTCAATCTTCCATTGACACACGATATCGTTATTCCTATACTTCCTCCCATAAACCGGCAAACACAAATTGTCGCAGGAATACGAGGCATAGAATATCATTGAAGGATGCAGACCATGACCAATCTGACAGATGGAAGCCAAAAACAAAACCGCCTTGAAATGATCCGGCAGGCTTTGAAGGATAAGGCGCCCATGACGTATAAGGAACTGGAGTCTACGGGGCAACTTCAGAAGTTTCTGGAAGCTCACGACGCGGAAATGATGGATAGCTACAACNNTAGGAAACTATTGGAGGATATTTGTCCTTTGTGTAAATGCGGTAAGATCATTGCATTTGACACAAGGATTATAGCGTAACCTGTCCTAACGTTGAGAAGGCCGACTATCATCAATACATACAGTATCTGACTTCATATCAATGTCTTCCTGAACTGTTGATTTGTCCAATCAACCCACCCATGCACCCTTTCAATCGGAAATTTATAACATCTAATTGCCATTTAGTAATGGTTGAGGTATAAGAAAATTCAATTTGTTGTATAGGGAGGGCATTTCTGTGCAAGACATGCCTATAAGAATTTTCTTTGTCCTGGTGATCCTTGTTTCCCTCTGCCTATCTTCGTTGTCTTCGGCAATGGAACAGCGCACCGCCTTGGTGATCGGCAACAGCGCTTACAGCTCCGGTCCCTTGAAGAACCCAGTTAACGATGCCGCTGATATGGCGGCTGCGCTCCAGAAACTCGGTTTCAAGGTGATCCTGAAGAAGAACGCCAATCTTGAGAAGATGGAGGAAGCCATCGAGGATTTTGGGAACCGGCTGAAAAAAGGTGGCGCTGGTCTTTTCTATTACGCTGGCCACGGTATTCAGGTTTACGGCTCAAATTACCTCATTCCCGTGGGGGCAAAGATAGACAAAGAATCTGATGTCAAGTACCGGGCGGTTGATGCAGGAAGAATTCTGGACGAAATGGCGAATGCCAATAACGGGTTGAATATTGTTATTCTTGATGCCTGCCGTGACAATCCCTTCAGTAGAAGTTTTCGCTCATCCAACCGTGGTTTAAACATAATTTCAACTGCGCCGCGCGGCACCTTTATTACCTATTCCACCAGCCCGGGTAATGTTGCCGCCGATGGCAAAGGGCGCAACAGCCCCTATACGGAATCGCTGTTAAAACACATGGCCACGCCTGACCTGCCAATTGAGCATGTTTTCAAGAAGGTGCGCCAGGAACTCAATACAAAGACTAACGGCAAGCAGATTCCATGGGAGCTATCCTCGCTCAGCGGTGATTTTATCTTTAATTTCGGCAAGGTGCAACAGCAGATTCAACCAGCCGATCCTGATAAGACGGATCAAGAGAACAATTTAGCGGAAGAGAGAAGAAAATTAGCCGAGGAAAAAGAAAGCCTCCGCAGAGAAAAAGAGCTGCTTGAGGAAAAAATGCACTGGCCGAAACAAAGCGCCGGATGGAAGAGGAACGCCGCAAGCTGGAAGAAGAAAAACAAAGGCTGGCGTANNTAACGGAAGTCAAATTCTTTGAAGGAGGCTCTGATTTGCCTGCAAAGGATCAACGAGTTTACCGAACCAGTTTTTCCCGGGCAGGAACAAGATTTGTTAACTTTGAGCTTAATTTACAGTTTCCACAGCCGGGCGTGCGCAAAGATTTTGTTATTGAAAGTATATGGTTCAATCAATACGACAAAGAAATTCACCGAGCTTCCTTGAACACATACATCCTGGGAGACTGGAATCATTCCTGGCATACTCGCGGATATGGCTGGAGGGAGGCATCATCAAGCGGTTGGGTTGCCGGCACCCACCGAGTGGATTTGTATGTAAACGGCGTTAAAATCGCCAGTGAGAATTTCAATATCTACTGATACCTTTTTATTGTTTTCTGATTGGCGCGTTTCTCCGGCAGCAACCGGGCAAGCCTCCTGCGTCGGTTATCAGGGCAAATCGTTTATGATTAATTCTGCTAAGGGTTACGATGCTGACTTTCAAGCAGTTATCATTAATACTCAGTGATGTAGCCAAGTGTGACTTTGTAGGTGTACACAGCGAATCCGCCGATTGGACGATTTTAAAAAATCAGTAATCAGCTTTCTTGTTTAGTCCTTCCTGAAAGAGAAATTTCTTCAGTCTACCCACTGTCTTCATTGTTTGAGATTATCATTTATCTTGTCATTGAGGAGCTTTGATGAAAGCTCATTACCGATAATGCCGACACGTATGGCAACGGTGGTCACTTTGTTGTCTTTATATGTAACCGTAAACTGAACTTTTTCATCATTAATGGTCGCAGTAATAGTTCCTTTACTGATTCCCCTGGACTTTTCAACATTTGAACCACGCATATCCGCTACAGTTTTCTCACAGGCAGTCCATACCCTATCAAAAGGATAGTAGTAATCTGTCGTTCCTTCACCATTAATGTAGATATAGGCTCCCGAACCTGCCCCAACCGCAGCAACACCAGCT
>JAFNGM010000248.1 GCA_017885225.1 Syntrophaceae bacterium
AGGCAACAGAAACAGAAAAAGAAAAAGAGTCTATCCTCTGTAAAAATTGCAAGAACGAAATTACAACTGCTGATTTCACTACTGTTGTCAACGGACAGCACGCACATATTTTTAAAAATCCCGCGGGGCTCACATTCCATATCGGCTGCTTTTCCAGGGCATGGGGATGCGTCGTCTACGGAATACCGACATACGAATTCACCTGGTTTGCGGGATTCAGCTGGTGCGTTGCCCTGTGTTCAAATTGCTTCACCCATCTGGGATGGCATTATCAGTCCGGCGGGGCAAGTTTCTTTGGTTTAATCCTCGCCAACCTGGTGAAAGATTTTAAAATCCACTAAGTAACCAGGAATTATCATGCCGCCTCTCTATATCAACGGCACTTGACATGTTTCCTGCCGAGCTTTCTGAACGAAAGCCTATCGGGCACGCGTGAAGATCCGAACATCAACAGCAAGGGCCCCTTTATCGTAAACAAGCACCGGGTTGAGATCAATCTGGTCAATCTCCGGATTGTTGAGAGCCACCTCAGATAATCCTTTCATAACCTTGACGAGGGCCGCCACATCCGTCGGTAACTGTCCACGGGCGCCCGCAAGGAGCGGATAGCCCGTAATGGAACTGATAGTCTGTAAAAGTTCTTCTTCAGAGGCAGGCAGAAGGCAAAACTGAACATCTTTGTAAATTTCGGTAAAAATGCCTCCCAGGCCGAACATCATGACAGGTCCATACTGGGGATCGGTGAAAACCCCCACAATCACTTCCACACCGCCCGATTTCGCCATGGGAGATACCGTAACTCCTTCCAGCCGGGCATTAGACGCACGGGAGGCGGCTGAAGCCATAATTTCACCATATGCGGCGCGAATTTCTTCGCCGGTTGAGAGATTAAGACGAACCCCGCCAACATCACTCTTATGGGCTATATCCGGCGAGGCTATCTTCAGAACGACGGGCACTGCAAAATCGCGGGCCCGTGCAACAGCTTCTTCAGGTGAGGTAGCTAATGGCGAGTCTGCCACAGGAATACCCTCTTTTTTCAAGAGCGCCACAGCCTTATTTGCGGGCATCAGTTGCAGGCCTGAGGTTGATGTATGAGGTGAAGCCACAAGATCGGGACTTCTCTCAAAACGGAAACACTGGTACAGCGCCTTGAGGCCTCGTTCGGGGGTAGGGAAAACCGGAATACCTCGCTCATGGATCAGAAGACGTTCCTCCCTCTCCACATCGGCTCCCCCTAAAAAAATGACAAGTTCGGAGGCACCCGGGGTGACAATCCGCGAAGCCCCGGCAATTGGATCGCCAAAAATAATCACCATGGTGTCATAATCGGCTCTGGCAGCATCCATGACCTTGGAATACAGGGTCGGATCGCCAATAACGTCCCCGGTGAGGTCTATAGGGTTATCAACTGCACAGTGGGCGGGCAATATCTTACGCAGACGCTCCTTCAGAGCGGCGGCCGGAGGAGGAGTTTCAAAACCCAGCCTTTCTGCCTGATCGATGGCCAGAATAGCGGCTCCTCCTGAACTGGTTATATTGAGTAGCCGTTTTCCTGCCGGTTTGGACATGTGCGCCAGAGCTTTGGCATAATCATAGAGTTCTTCAAGTGTATCGGCACGGTAGACCCTGTATTTTTTGAAGATGGCATCGTACACGGCATCCACACCGGCGAGAGATTTTGTGTGTGACTCCGCCGCAACCCGGCCTCTCGGGGTGCGCCCGGATTTGAGAATAACGACAGGTTTCGTCACCGCAGCGAGGGCATTTTGAAAATCTACAGGCCGCTTGACACCCTCCACATAGAGAGCGATTACCTTTGTGTGAGGATCCTGGTCGAAATACCTGATGCAATCCGCTTCATCAACATCGGCCCGGTTACCCAGGCTCACGAAGACACTCACTCCAAGGCGTTCCTCGGTGGCCCAGTCCATGAGCGCTGCCCCGACCGTTCCGCTCTGAGAGATAAAGGCCATTCCCCCCTTCCTGGTGAGCAAGGGCCATGAGGCGCAGAGATTATGATGGGGGTTATTCACGCCCTGGCAGTTTGGCCCTAACACTCTTACTCCATAACGGCGCGCCGTATGAGCCAGGTCTTCCTGAAGTTTTGCGCCTTCTTCCCCCGCTTCCGCAAACCCGCCGGTGACAACAACCGCTGACTTGACCCCCGCAGTTCCGCACTGGTCGATGACTCCCGGCACGGCTTTTGCCGGAACAATCACCACGGCGAGATCAGGTGGGGGAGCAATATCACTGATGTGTTTATACACTGTGAGACCAAGAATCTGATCGGCTTTCGGATTGACCGGATAAATCGGACCGGCAAAACCCGCATGAATCAGATTGTAAGTAATATCATAGCCCAGTTTTCCGGCCGTGGGCGATGCGCCGATTACCGCAACACTTTTGGGTCTGAAGATAGCGTTTAATTGGTGAACAATGTCCATGTCTCTTCCTCTTTCTTTCCGGTTAATAGGGAACGGATTCAATCTCTCAGAAATTTTTATTGTGGGATGTCTTTCAGAAAACCGCTCAATACGCAGAACGAGTATAAGGAAAATGCAAATATGTGTCAATTATATTTGGATTTGGTGTGGCGCTTTTTTCACCACTTGCCCCCGGCTTTATTCCGTGTATAGTCGGCAGGGGTGTTCATAAGTGGTGTATCGCCTTTGCGGTCAAGATTGTTCCGGACGAGGGACTGAATAATCATTGTGTTTTAATATTTTTTCTCATTTTATATGCATTAGCATAATTCTCAAGAGACTTCGTTAAGGGCTCATAAAAGGGCGCGATGCCTAAAATGACCGGTTCAACCAACATATCAACAGCAACCCACGTCGCGTGAAATATATCATAATTTTTGTCCGTATCAGATGCATCCTCATCAACGTCGTAGGCTTTCCAGCTCCCATCTTCTCTTTGCGAATCAAGTATGGTTATCCAACCCTTCTTGATTATATCGCAGTCCTTGGGATAACCCATTAAGCTGAGAACATACACGACTTCCGTAAGGAGATCCGGATCATGATGATATTTTGAGCAAATCAGATCGTAATATTTCAGCATATAGCTAATTTCCCTTTGAAAATATTTTTTAGGCACGCTGTATGAAGAATAATCGCACACCACAAATATGACATGGGTGATATTGTAAAGGTCATCCATAATGGTATCTACGTCATCAGAAGATAATGTGGAGAAATCGACATTCTTTTCGTCCTCCAGGTGATATTTATATGCGGTGAGAATTTCCATAAAGTCTCTCAAGTCGGGCAAGTCATCCAGTAGGCGGACATGAGGAAAATACTTTTTTATATTTGTGATGTAATACGTCACAAGCATGGTATCGTATAATTCATCACCATCGATAGTGGTTCGTTTTTGCTGGTTCACCGTTTCGATAATATTCTGTTTTTTCTCTGACAGCGTTTTAAAAGTGAGTTCTTGCAATTCCTGGTTCATAATATCCAAGCGGTTAAACAGAGAAAGATAGTCCAATAATGCGTCAACATCATTCCCGTATCGGCTGGTGAAGTCATCCGACATAAGCTTTGAGGCAACTTGCCGTCCTTCTTCCAGGGCCATTCGTCGGAAATAGGGATCGCGAGCAGAACTGTACATGGTGCCAAGCATTGTTAAATAGTTGTTTTCATTTCCTTTCAAATGTTTATCGGTATTCATGAACTTCATCATCCATACCAACCCTTTTAATGTCTTCACATTTATATCTGTGTCGGTGTAGGGAAGATCAGGCCAGACTTTTTTTGATCGTTTATAGAGAGGTTCCTCTAAAGATGACGGATTGATTTTATCGGTGCTTCCATACGTCGGAGACATTGGCCAATATGACGTGGAGTGCTGATTGGGGATATTAATCGGTTTATCGAATGCATACGCTTGACTCAACATTACGATCATGGCAATACACATTACGGAAACATACGTGAAAATTCTCTGGCTTTTCTTAATCATGAAATGCTTTCCTTTGCGGTAGTTATAGTTTATGAAAAGAGGATTTCAGCATTACGTGTGGTATTTATTGACTTCAATGAAACGACTTAAAAAACTCTCACTCCATAATGTATAACCCATGTTCTCTGTGTTGTCGAGAGCGTAAGTGAGAGCGTGAAAATCATGCCGAGGAGGGAGGCACCGTGAAATCTTATCGCAAAGAACTCTGGTTTGCTACACCCACACGCAGGGCATTCATTAACATTACCCCTCATGTGGAACAATGCCTCCGGGATAGCGGAATAACCGAAGGACTCATACTGGTGAAGACGAAGCATATAGAGTCACAAATATAATCCCATTCAAATTAAAAGGACAAATCAACATCCTTGTTAAAAAAAATAATGATATAATAAGTGTAAATGCATTCGGGTAATCCGAATCAAAGGGGCGTCCTCTGCGCAGGGGATCAAGGGGGAGAGACCTGGAAACTCTCCCCTCAGCCTCGATACCTATCCAGGAGGTTGTAAGTGAAAGATGAAAAATCGCCAGACGATAGACGAAAACAAATCAAAGAACGTCTATCCCGACAAAAGGAAGATCAAAGAAATCCGCCCGTCGGACTAACAAAATTTAACACAACCCCCAGAGCAATAAACCGCACTGTGATTTGGGAATTTAGAGATCGTTTTCCCTCCAAGGCGATGAAAGATCATCCTGTCTGGAAGAAATATCCCCTTCTACTAAAGATGTTGAATACACTTGAAGCAAAGAGGATCATTGAAGGGAAAAAAGAATATGTCTTTCTATTTCATTTTGATAAAAGTCTATACAAGAAGAAAGGCAAGAAGACTTCATATCCCTATGCAGCATTTAAGACAGACAACAATTTTTATGAGACAATAATACCAGTACTCGGTATAACACAGATCGCTCTCAGGAAATATCTATCAGAACTTTGCAAAACAGGGATATTGGTTTTACTCGAAAAAGAGGGAAAGCATCACGTCCCCATTTATGCGTTAGGATACTTTTCTAAACTTGAAGATGGGTATGTACTCATCCCCTTCCTGACAATAGAGACAATGGAAATGTTGGATCAATTCAATCCTCAATTCACAATAAAAAAATTCCGTCGCAGAATATAGTCGAACAATTATCAAAGTATATTAGTTGATATTTTAGTATCTATTGAAATCATTGAGTATTTTATTTATCGACTATATTTTAGAGTGAGACACAACGTTGATGTTATTAGAGAAGGAAAAAAAGATAGATAATCATATTTGTCGACTATATTTTAGAGTGAGATACAGCGTTGATTTTATTCAACAAGTTTGAAAAGACCAGTATATAGATATATAATTCTTTCTTATCTTTTTATTTTTCCTTATCTTTCCCTTCATTCGTTATCTCCTTCGGAGACAACTTCATTCCGAAAAAGATGGCAAAAATGATCTTCGATCATTATTTGCCGTTTGTCGCCATTTCAATTTTCCCATTTCAACCCTTCCCTCCAAAAACCTTGTTCCCGAAAGGGATCCCAACCTCCTTGCGATGGAAGATGATGGGTTGCACCGACAATGATACAATGCCGCCTCGCCACAATCGCTTTAAACCATTTCCCGGGTCAATGATCATCCTGTATCGGAAAATCAAATGTTGATGGTGTTTTGTGATTGTATTAATGTTGTTTAATCCACCTTCCTGACCCCCCTCTTGACAAGATTAACTTTTTATCAAAATTCCCCTGCAAAGTTATAAAAAACGTCTTCGTAGAACGTGGATATTACTGAGGAAAAAAAATATTTGTGCATAAGTCATCGTTTTGGTCATCTTTTTTCTCCTTTTTTAAAAATTTTGGGATGGGTTAAGGGATGATTACTCAATGTCCTTTTCCCATCTATTCAATTATTTTTAAAAAAATCTCACGGAGAATCTTTAGTAAATCTGGTGGTTTGTGAAAAAATAATAGCGAAAATTTCTTTGCGATGGATCAAATTCAGGATATCATCCATCGAAATGATGATTATTAATCGTATAAAAAACAGGGAGATTCTGATGATTGAAGAAGGAAATTTCGCAGAACAAAGGGAGAAAATCATCAAATTCTGTAACACCCAGAAGATCGATTTCGACAGTCTGGAAGACTATCTTGTCAGGAATCGATTGAAAGACTATCGGGAAAGAAAACAATTGCAGGGTAAAAGGGGTTGCGCATCTCCCCGATATGGTGATTGTGATAAACGATGCACCGATGCAAGACATTCCCTCAGATGCGAAAAAGAGAGAAATGTTTTGGATATGATTGCGAGGTGGAGACCGAAGGAGGGGAAGATCACCTATCACAGGATCGCAGAAAAATTAAACGACATGGGGATCAAACCACGAAACGCTAACCGATGGTCGTATTTTTTGGTTTGGTATGCATTCAATAAAGAAAAGAGGATGATGAGATGAACAGAAAAAAAGTCGCCTTTCATGAGGCAAGTCATGTTGTGATTATCCATTATGCCGGTATCGAGATAACAAAGATATCACCATCAGAAGTTGAGATCAACCCTCCGCCTCAAGTTGGAAAGAACGATCAACAGAAATTGAAGGATCAAACTTTCAAACAGATCACAATCGCCGCATCCGGATTAATCGGAGAATACATGTTTGCAGGAGATTCCTTTTGGAATGATCACACAAGGAAGGATCTTCTACAATCTGAAGATATGAAAATACTAAAGGGTCTGACGGTAATACCAAAAGATGCGATGCATCTTGTCTTACGATCAACAGAAACCTTCCTGGAAAGTGTTTGGGGCAAGGTCGAGTATGTTGCAGATAGAATTTTAGATCATGATAAACCACATCAAGATATCAATTTCGAAATCATGAAAACACAAAGACAAAGGAAACCAGAACACTCTGCAGCAAGATTGATTAAATTTATCATGACCGAGTTGTATGGAGGTTAAACTTATATGCCAAAAGGAATCCCAGGTTCAAAACTTATTTCAAATAAAGATAAGAAAACCGATGGTAAAGAACAGAAACCGAAGAAAAAAAATATCTACATAACCAAATCAGATGATCTGAGGAGATTACTCCAAGAGGTCATCAATGATTTGAGGAAATCAGATGAGGGGACTTTGTGCAACAGGTCATCCCGGATCATAGCTGCTGCACAGGTCATGATCGATGTATTAAAGACAAAACTTATCGAAGATGACATCAGTAAACTAATGGAGGTTGTTAAAGAGAAACAATATGGTGGTGGATATGGTGATCTTAAAAGAACATAAAGGAGAAGATTATGTCGCTGAGAAAACTGGTTGATGCATTAAAAGCTGAGTTATTACCAGGAAGGGAATTCCCCTATGAGAAGTTGTATTACGCATTGTTTGAGGCTGATCTGAAGATGGGACTCCCACCCGGTAAGACAAAAGAAGAGATGTGGGAAAGGTTCATCCAAAAAAATGGGACTCTTGAGGAATTTATCAAACATGCGAAGGTAAAAATGGAGGAGAAGTCATTTGAAAAACCGGATTGCCTTCCGGAATCGATAACAAAGAAAAGGAGTATTCCGGAATCTCAATTGATGATCGATGGTGTTGAAAAATTACAACAGGAAGATCCACCAAAAAGGAGGAGGAGAGAATAAAATGTATAAACGAAAGACCACAAGTACCTCAAAACCTCATTCGATCCAAACCGATTATTCGGGATATGGTCAGATAAGTATCCTATCAGATCCGGGATGGATTCAGGAGATGTTGCAGGAGCTCCATGATGACGGAAAATTCGCATTAGGGCAGTTTTCCCGGGTGATTGCAACAATCAAGAAGAGAGATTTGTCTGAGTATCGACTTGATGTCGCGCGGAAGAAACAGAACGATGATCTTCAGGAAGCGAAGAAGTCATTTATGTCTTTCCTGTCAAAGCACATTAAAAGGGCGAAGTCAAATCATGAGGCGGTTAAAAATAAGATTCTCAGGATGACCGAACCGGAAACACCATCCGATCCCGTTAAAGCAATGTTGATGGAAATGAAGAATCAAGAAATTCGCAGCCTCATAAGGAATCTTGACCCGAAGATCCGACTTGATGTTGTCAGAGGTAAACCGGATTATCTGAAGGCGGTTATCAGTTCTCCCGATCAACTCATCCACCCTGATGGATTGTTGAAGATAAGACGCGATTATGCATTCTCGATTGATGAAAGTCTTGAGGAGGAAGAAAAGGATGCTCAATTAATCTATCGAGCGATCAGGAGGCGCGCGGGAGAGATCAATGCGACAAGTACCAAGATGCTGGTCGACGTCGATCTTGATGATCCAACTCCCCCGAAAGATTATTTTGAGGCCTTCCCACCTGAGTCAGATTACGAGAAATACCATGCAGAAAAAAGAATCGAGACCTATGAGAAAGAGAAGATGGCAGAGGAGAGAAGGAAACAATTTGAGGATCGTGATACCGGTATCAATCTGGAAGTTGGAGAAAGAGCGACAAGGATCAGAAGAAGATCCAACATTCATCATGAAGAAGTAGTAGATAAGTAAAAGTCTAACAGGGAATACCTCCTTGTATCCATGCCCGGTGGGAGGCGATTCAAACCATTTCCCTCCCACCCGTGAGCGTGATTACATCGCATATAACCGGTCGTTAAAATATCTGTTCATTATCAAAAGAAAGACCGTGATTTTCCTATTATAGAAGGATAAACTTTTCCCATGGTTTTGAGGCTTTCATTTAAAACCAAAAAAACAAAAGGAAAAGGAGAAAAGGAAAATGAAAAAATTATTTGTGTCAGTAGTTTTGTTAGCCATGGTTTTTTGTTGGGGTTCTGCAGAGGCATCGGATAAGGTTTATTTGGAAATCAAGACTTGCCTTGATCTGCAATATAGTTACCGGGAAGGATTTTTGCCATCCCATACCTTGGCAGGGGCGATCTGCCTCTACAACGCAGATAAGAAGCATGGAAGAAAGGTTGCGACCAAGAACATTTATATTTGGTTAAGTGTTCAACCCCGTGGTGTGCAATATATGACTCTTATCCCGCCTGAGCAACAAAACCTTATAATGCAAGCGAGAAGTGTGGGTTTGACATGGAAGAAGATTGATATGGCCGAATATCTCATAGCAGGAGCGACCATTGTCTATGCCGATTCGACAAAGTAAGGAGGCAAAAAATGAAAAAGATTAAAAGGGAAACCAGGAATATTGCATATCTGCGTGTCAGCACCATCGATCAGGACACCGAGAAGAACAAACATGACATCTTGAAATTTTGCAATGATCGTAACTTTGGTAAAGTTGATTTCATCGAAGAGAAAGTATCGGGAAAAGTCAGCTGGAAGGAAAGAAAGATCAAGGGTATTGTGGATGATCTGCAACCAGGTGATCGCCTTGTCCTTCCCGAGATTAGCAGGTTGGGCAGATCCTCTCTTGAATGCATGGAGATACTCAGCATCTTAAAAGAGAAAAATGTTGCTGTTTATGCTATCAAGGGCAACTGGGAATTGAATGGATCGATACAATCAAAGGTGATGGCGATGATATTTAGTCTTGTTGCGGAGATTGAAAGAGATTTCATATCATCCAGAACAAAGGAAGGATTAGCAGCAGCGAGATTGAAAGGTCGTCTAATTGGAAGACCCGCAGGAATCCCGGGACGATCAAAATTAGATAAACATCGAGAAGAGATCATCGCTCTCTTATCAAACCGATCTCCGAAATCATATGTTGCAAAGAAGTATGGATCGACCACGGCAAACCTTTATAACTGGCTTTTGAAAAACAAGATTGAAATAAAGGAGGCATAAAAATGATTAAAATACTTGCACCAGAAGAAATTGATTTTACCGAAAAGGAAATACAGGAAGCATTTGAACAAGCTTTTGAAGAAGAGATGTGGCGATAAATGGGAACAAAGATTTACCTCAAAGAAGTTGAATATCGATGAGATCGTGATAACAAAAATCCCCAGGTTGTTGCCGGAAGATACAATCAAGAAAATGCATCAGAGATCAGATGCCAACCTGACTTATTGTCGTGGTCAGCTTAAACACAAATATCTATTGGGACGAATGATCTTCTGCGAGGAATGTGGATTTGCCCTCTTTGGACAGGCGAATTATCTTGGAAAGTTGTACTATCGACATCCGAGAGATCGGGGCTGCGACAAGTTTAAATACATACCGGCTGATCTGATCGATAATGCGGTCATCAATGACATCTTTGCAATGCTCGGTGATCGCCCGAGGATCGATGCAGCCATAGAAGCGGCCATACCAAACCTTCAGCAGCTGGAAGATTTAAAGGTCTCAATCGCTCACAATCAATCACAATTGATTAAAATTGAGAAGTCGAAGGAAAGGTTGATCGATCAGATTGCAGATGGTGTTATCGCCGGTATCGATGCTAAAAACAAGATGGATAAATTGAAATCGACCGAGGCCTTGTTGAGATCACAGATCGAATCATGGACACGGAAAAGGGAATCCCTGCCAACTCAGGCTGAGGTGACCAGGAAGACACAGATCATGCTGCGTATGATTGAAAACATTTTGAAGACGCAGACGCATTTGGGTGAGATGTCATTTGACGATAAGAGAAAGTTGTTGCAATATTGTTTTGCCGGGAAAGATGCAGACGGAAAGAGACAAGGTGTTTACCTGTCAAAAACAAAGAAGGGCGATTGGTTGTATTCGATCAAGGGTGTCTTTTGCGATGAGAATGTCATCTATAAGAAATCGAAGGTAGATATGCTTGGTCAATGCCATGCACATCACGGCATCGGTCTTTATCAATGATGACGAATCAGGCCTGCATCAGGATTATGAAGAATGGCTGGAAAAGCTGGCTCCGCATGAACCTGTTTTACAGTATCGCCATAATCGTACAGGTGAAGATAACGGTGACGCCCACCTGAAGCGGCAGATCATGGGGAGGGAGGTCATCGTTGCCATCACCGGCGGCGGACTTGATTTTGGACCATGGGAACAAATTTTCTATGGTGAATTCGACGGAAAAAGAAGGAAAAGGGTGCTGGTGAAAATCATCGGTGCGTAGCGTTATCAATAGCACTTGCATTCGTATGTGCTATGCTTTAAATATCCCAATCATATGATTATGTGTTCATTGCCATACCGCTTCGTTTCCTGCAATGTAATCAGACGTGGTTTCACCACGATATTTTATATTTTAAGGGGGATTGTATGAAAACACGCTTCATGAATACGCTTCTTTCATTGATTATCGTAGTAACGTGCCTCACTTTTATAATGCCCGCGGTATCATCAGCCTCAGATACAATCAAGCTCGGCGTCGCTGGAGCTCACAGCGGCGATCTCGCTTCCTATGGAATTCCTACTGTCAGGGCAGCAGAGCTGGTAGTCA
>JAFNGM010000249.1:0-1783 GCA_017885225.1 Syntrophaceae bacterium
TTATGCAGACCATCTCCGAAGGCGGAGGAACCCGCGCCATGCGCCCCTACCTGCGATTCGTGAATCTCCTCTTTGTGACCCCTGGAATCCTCACGCCATTGGCGTTATCCGATGATAGGTGACGTTAAGTATCTATGAGAAATTTCTTGACAAAATATTTATGATTGCTTAATGAATGAACATTCATTCCAAAAGATGTGTGAAAATTGAAAAAGTCGGACAAGCGTGAAGAGATAATACGGGTGTCCCTGGAGCTCATCGCGGAGCATGGCTTTCACGGAGCACCGATGGCCATGATAGCCGACACGGCGGGAGTCGGAGCCGGGACGATCTACCGCTATTTCGAGAGCAAGGATATTCTCATCACGGAATTGTTTCGCGAGCTGGAAGGAAAAATCATTGTTGTTCTCATGGATGGCTACTGTGAGGAAAAACCCATAAAGGAAAGATTCATATTTCTTTGCACGAAACTTCTTAAATATTTTGTGAGCTATCCCCTCCACTGTCGTTTTATGGAGCAGTACTTTAACTCTCCCTACGGCGTCTCCCTGAAAAAGGATAAATTTCTGGGCAAATCAAGCGATCAAGGAGACGCATTCATGAATCTTTTCAAAGAGGGTATTGCCCAGCAAGTATTGAAGGACCTGCCACTCTTTGTTCATGCCGCCTTAACTTTCAGCCCTCTCACTGCCCTGGCGCGAGATCATAACCTTGCATTGATTAAACTGGATGATGCCATGATTATGAAAAGCATAGAAGCCTGTTGGGACGGGATAAAAAGATGAAAGGGGCGACCTGTCAGGGTGTGTATTTTTTTGTCGGACAAACAGGACTGAGCGTTCACTCCATGAAATGAACAAGGTGGTTATTGAGCCAAAATTAAGCTGCAGAGGTGTTGCATGCGAGTCAGTAAAAAAACAAAAGGGAGTATTATCGGTGGAATCCTGATAGGATTTCTGATCCTGGCAGGTTGCGGGCAGCAGAAAGGAGCAGGCGGTCCGTCCGGTCCTGCTGAAGTTGCTATCGTGACCGTTCAACCGGAAAAAGTAACGATTACCACGGAACTGTCCGGCCGCACATCCGCCTACCGTATCGCGGAAATCCGGCCCCAGGTCAATGGCATCATCCAGAAGCGCCTGTTTGTAGAAGGTTCCGATGTCAAGGCCGGCCAGGCGCTCTATCAGATCGATCCCGCCCCATTTCAGGCGGCTCTTGACAATGCCAAGGCTGGGTTCAGCAGGGCCGAGGCTAATCTAACGGCGATCCGGTCCAAGGCCGAACGCATGCGGGAATTAGCGGCTGATAAGGCGGTCAGCCAGCAGGATTATGACGATGCGGCTGCCGCACTGAAACAGACTGAAGCGGATATCCAGTATTGGAAGGCCACGGTCGAGACGGCCCGCATCAATCTCGGATATACACGCATTCCCGCCCCCATTACCGGCCGTATCGGCAAATCCAATGTGACGGAAGGAGCCCTCGTGACGGCCCATCAACCACTGGCTCTTGCAACCATTCAACAACTGGATCCCATTTACGTGGATGTGCCCCAATCCACGACCGAAATGTTGCGATTACAGCGCAGTCTGGCGGACGGACGCCTCAATCACGGTGGAAAGAAACAGAACAGGGTACGCCTCATCCTGGAAGACAGTACTCCCTATTCCCTGGAAGGAACATTTCAGTTCCGTGATATTACGGTGGATCAGACAACCGGTTCTGTCATGTTGAGGGTAGTTATTCCCAATCCGAAAGGCCTTCTTCTGCCGGGTATGTTTGTCCG
>JAFNGM010000249.1:1793-3620 GCA_017885225.1 Syntrophaceae bacterium
TATCGTGGACGCCGAGGAAAAAGTCCAGTTGCGCAGCCTTACTCTTGAGCGCGCTATGGGAGATCGATGGCTTGTCTCCTCAGGCCTTGCTCCTGGTGATCGGGTGATCATTGAGGGTATTCAAAAAGCGAAACCCGGCGCTCCCGCGAAGATTGTACCTTTAGGGTCCGGCAGCGAAATAAAAGGTGGTGGACGTGACAATACGGCCCCGCCGGCGGCAAAATCGAATTGATGGGGGCGCGCTATGCTGTCTAAATTCTTTCTCGATCGTCCGGTCTTTGCCTGGGTTCTCGCTATCATTACGATGGTGGCAGGGGGTCTGGCCATCTACAACCTGCCCATATNNGAGACCGTGGAAAACAGCGTGACCCAAATCATTGAGCAGAAGATGACAGGCCTCGACAAGATGATCTACCTGTCCGCCACGAGTGATTCCTCCGGAACCGCCCGCCTCGACCTGACATTTGCCCCGGGGACGGATCCCGACCTCGCCTGGGCCAAGGTGCAGAACAAACTCCAGCTCGCAATGGCAAGCCTGCCCGAAGTGGTTCAGCGCCAGGGCGTCACCGTAGGCAAGGCCACGAGAAACTGGCTGTTGATCGTAGGGCTGGTATCGGAAGACGGCAGCATGGACGGCTTTGACCTGAGAGACTATGCACGATCTACCCTGGAAAAAGTATTGGCGCGGGTGCCCGGTGTGGGCGAGGTTGAGATTTTCGGAACCCAGTACGCCATGCGCATCTGGCTCAATCCCGACAAGCTGACGGATTACCGCCTGACGGTACAGGATGTCATCGCAGCCCTCCGAACCTACAACGTGGAGGTCTCCGCCGGGCAGTTCGGCGGGACGCCGGCGGTGAAAGGACAGCGATTGAATGCGTCCATCACCGTCCAGAGCATGCTTAAGACGTCAGATGAGTTTGCTGCTGTTCCCATACGCATCAATCCGGACGGCTCCATCGTGCGCATCAGGGATGTGGGACGGACGGAACTGGGGAGCGAGTTCTACGATGTCGAGGTTTATCACAACGGCAAACCCGCTGCCGCCCTTGCCATCCGGCAGGCCGCCGGCGCCAACGCCCTGGAGACGGCTGATGCAGTCAAGGCCAAAATGGAAGAAATGAGTCGCTTCTTCCCTCCGGGGATGAAGACCATTTATCCCTATGACACGACGCCCTTCGTGAAGGTGGCCATTGAGGAAGTGGTCAAGACCCTGTTCGAGGCCATCCTGCTGGTCTTCCTTGTCATGTATCTTTTTCTGGGAAACATCCGGGCTACCCTTATCCCGACCATCGCCGTACCCGTCGTGCTTCTCGGAACATTTGCGGCTCTGGGTTTCTTCGGCTTTTCCATCAATATGCTGACCATGTTTGCCATGGTGCTTTCCATCGGCCTTCTTGTGGATGACGCTATCGTGGTGGTGGAAAACGTGGAGCGCATCATGAGCGAGGAAGGGCTCTCCCCGAGGGAAGCCACTGCCAAGTCGATGGAGCAAATTACGAGCGCCCTCATCGGGATCGGACTGGTACTCTCAGCGGTATTCGGTCCCATGGCGTTTTTTGGCGGTTCGACGGGGGTAATCTATCGCCAGTTTTCCGTGACCANNCATGAACCGGCGGAAAACGCGATCTTCTTTTTGCGCCCTTTCCTCTTATGGTTTGATCGAGGATTTTTCCGTTCGAGAGACCTGTTTCTGAAATTGGCCGGCCGCGCCGTAACAAGGCAAAAGCGGTATCTTACATTATTCGTATTGATACTGGTGATGATGGGATTTTTGTTCTTCCGCATGCCCACCGCCTATCTCCCCGATGAGGACCAGGGAATTCT
>JAFNGM010000249.1:3663-5655 GCA_017885225.1 Syntrophaceae bacterium
GGGAGGGCGCAGAACAACGGCATGGTGTTTGTCAAGCTCAGGGACTGGAAGCTCCGCAACCGGTCGGACATGCGGGTAAAGGCCATTGCCGGCCGGGCCATGAAGTCCTTCTCGCAGATACGCGCCGCCCTGGCGTTTGCATTTCCGCCGCCTCCCGTCATTGAACTGGGCAACGCCAGGGGGTTCGACTTTCAACTGCTGGATAGGGGAAGCCTTGGGCACAGTGCGCTCATGGATGCCCGCAACCAGCTCCTTGGCATGGCGGCCCAGGATCCGCGATTAGCAAACGTCCGTCCAAACGGCATGGAAGACGTCCCCCAATACCACATTGACGTGGACTGGGAGAAGGCGGGTGCTCTTGGTGTTCCCATCACCTCCATCCACAATACCATCTCTGCAGCCTTCGGCGGCGCGTACGTCAACGATTTTATTCAAGGGGGCCGGGTGAAACGGGTCTTCGTCCAGGCCGACGCCCCTTACCGTATGCTGCCCAAGGACCTGGAAAAACTCTACGTGCGGAATACGGCGGGGAAGATGGTGCCTTTTTCTTCCCTTGCATCCGGCAATTGGGAATCCGGCTCCCCCAGACTCGAGCGCTACAACGGGTTTCCTTCCATAAACATCTGGGGCGAGCCGGCACCGGGGAAAAGCTCCGGGGAAGCCATGCAGGCCATGGAAGATATCGTTGCCAAATTGCCCCAGGGGATCGGGCATGAATGGAACGCTATTTCCTACCAGGAGCGCATGGCAGGTACCCAGGCACCCCTCCTCTATGCATTTTCCATTCTCGTCATCTTCCTGTGCCTCGCAGCCCTCTATGAAAGCTGGCCCATCCCAATCTCCATCCTTCTGGCCCTGCCTCTGGGAGCCATCGGTGGCGTCATTGCCTCTTCTATGCGGGGACTGCACAACGACGTCTATTTTCAGATCGGACTTTTGACCACCCTGGGTCTGACCACAAAAAACGCCATCCTGATTGTCCAGTTCGCCAAAGCTCGGATGGAAGATGGAATGGGGCTCATCGAGGCGACGCTGGAAGGGACAAGATTACGCTTTCGTCCGATCATCATGACATCCCTCGCNNGGCGTCCTGGGCGGAATGGTGACGGCCACATTTCTGGTGATTATTTTTTCACCACTCTTTTATGTGTTGATCGAAAAGACCTTCGGCAAACGGCGGAAGGGTGAAACTGACGGGTCAAGCGGCGCCAATAGGTTCTTCCAGGTATTGATGGAAAGGATTCGGGGAAAATTCCGCAAGGGAGAGGCAACAGGGACCGCCGGCGTAACTCCCTCTGAGGAGCGATGATATGAAAACAAAATCATTTCTATTCTTGATCATCATAACCCTTATTCCGGGGGGGTGCACCCTGGCCCCGGAATACACGCGACCGGCATCGTCAGTCCCTGTTGGTTGGCCGGCCGGTCCGGCGTATCAGGCACTCGAGACTGTGGCCGCAGCTCCGACAGGAGCGGAGCTGAAGTGGCAGGAATTTTTCACCGATGAACGCCTGCAAAAAATCATTGAGACTGCTCTTAGGAACAACCGCGACCTACGCCTTGCGGCATTGAATGTTGAGAGGGCGAGGGCGATTTACGGCATTCAGCGCGCCGAACTATTGCCCACGATCAACGCGGTCGGGAGCGGCAGCAAAGAACGCGTTCCGGCTGACCTTTCAAGGACCGGGAGAGAGATGACCAGCGAACGATACGATGTCGATCTCGGCATCATTTCCTGGGAAATTGACTTCTTTGGCCGTATCCGCAGCCTGAAAGATCGGGCCTTGGAAGAGTACCTCGCCACGGACCAGGCTCGACGCAGCGCCCAGATTTTGCTGGTTTCCGCCGTTGCTGATGCATACTTTACCCTTGGGGCGGATCGGGAGAACCTCAAGCTGGCGACTTCCACCCTCGAGGCACAGGAAGCCTCCTACAAACTGATCCGTAAACGTTCTGATGTGGGGC
This sequence comes from Syntrophaceae bacterium, assembly GCA_017885225.1. Classification (GTDB taxonomy): domain Bacteria; phylum Desulfobacterota; class Syntrophia; order Syntrophales; family UBA2185; genus UBA2185. The sequence continues at coordinate 5,629 of JAFNGM010000249.1, forward strand.
TCGCGTCCGAACTCGACCTCCGACAAG
>JAFNGM010000249.1:5788-20850 GCA_017885225.1 Syntrophaceae bacterium
GCTGCACGGGCGGCTTTTTTTCCACGCATTTCCCTGACGACAACCGTCGGAACCGCAAGTGCCGAATTATCCGGGCTCTTCAAATCCGGTTCAGGAACATGGAGTTTCGCGCCGCAGATCGTGATGCCGATTTTTGACGCCCGCACATGGTCTGCATATGATGTGACAAAAGTGGAAAAGGAAATGTCTGTGGCCGGATATGAAAAGGCAATCCAGACGGCCTTTCGGGAAGTTGCCGATGCCCTGGCCGTGCGGGGCACAGTAAACCAGCAGATCGCGGCGCAGCAATCTCTCGTGAACGCCTTTGCAGAAACCTACCGCCTCTCCAATGCGCGCTACAGCAAGGGAATTGACAACTACTTAAGCGTTCTCATTGCGCAGCGCTCCCTCTTTGCAGCGCAACAGGGGTTGATTTTCCTTCGCCTTGCCAGGGTTGCCAATCTCGTTACGCTTTATAGAGCGCTTGGCGGGGGAGCGTAAAAGCATCGCTGTATTGTGAAAGACTCCAGTTGTGTCTGAAACAGGCAGCTTCGCGATGATAATTATCAGTCAAAATACCGTCGTGTGCGGAATGGGCATGAAAAAATACATGTTCCAGGGAACGAGTTCATGGGCGGATATCTGAAGAGTATGAACACACGCAGAACAATTGGATTCCACATAACGTTGCTGACCATCATAATGGGGATGCTATCGACCCCTGTCGTCGTGTTGTCCGAGTCAGACTGGACGCGTGTCCTGCAGCGGGACGACATTGAAGTCTTCACGAGGGCTGTGCCCGGTTCGGATTTAGACGAGTTCCTGGGTACCATGATAATTGATGCACCGGTCAATATTATTGAGGCGGTGATTGATGATGTGCCGGCATCACCGCAATGGATGGCTGATTGCAGAGAAGCGAGGACTATCCGCATAATCGATGAAAACTCGAGTGTGGTATTAAACGTAACAAAGACGCCCTGGCCGGTGTGGGACAGGGAAACCCTGGTACTGTCGACGAAGCGAAGGGATGTGAAGATGGGAACAGTGGTATTTCAATTTCATTCTGTTCATGATTCCACTGTCCCTGTAGGCAAGAAAAATGTCAGGATTCCGGCGGTTGATGGTCAATGGGTTTTGAGCCCTGTTGACAAAGAGCGCACAAAAGTCACCTATACCGTAAAGTCCAATCCGGGCGGCTCGATACCCAAATTCATTGCCGCACAGAGGAGCAGGGATATCCCCTACATAACCTTGCTGGGCTTAAAAGAGATGGTCAAGAAGGAAAAATATCGAGGCACAGCACAACAGCACAATTAGATACGGTACCGGTGATCCGTCACACCATGCCCTTTAAGTAAGCCTGTCTCTTTTTTTCAGGAAACCGCTCGATGGCATATCTGAGCATTGTCCGGGGCATGTCTTTATAATACTTCTTAAGAAATTCCTCTTCAGCGGTGATGTTCCGCTTGCCTGTTTCACGCAGCATCCAGCCGACCGCCTTGTGGATTAGATCATGACTGTCTTTCAGCAATATTTCGGATATCATGAATGCATCTGCGAAGTCGCCCTTTTTGATAAACCAGAAAGTCGCCATGATCCCGATGCGGCGTTCCCATAATGATTTTGATGTGGAGAGTCTAACCAGCACGGATCTTTCTCGCGCTTCAAGGTGCCTGCCGACGATTTGCGGGGCCGAGAGGTCTACCAGGTCCCAGTTATTTATGCACTTTGTCCGCCTGATATAGGCATTGAATATGGTCGACCTCTGTTCTTCGTCGCCCCTATCGTACTGTTCCACAAGCAGCAAAAGGGCAAGCAGGCGCTCTTCATGAATCGGGGATTTGAGGAGCTCTTTTACTGCATTCAAGGGTGCCGACCTGAAAGCCCTGGCCACAGAACGCGTTTGCGGCACCTTGACACCAATGAATATATCACCTTCTCCATATTCGCCGGGACCGGTCTTAAAGAAGCGCCGGAGGATGGAAGCCTGCCGTGGATCAGCATGCTTGTTGAGGGCTGCGCGGATTTCTGAAGCTGTTATTGCAGACGTCATGGGTATATGTTCAAAACATCATTTTTTGTTGGGGAAGTATATGAGAGACTTTTCTTCTGTGTCAAGTTCATCTTTCCAAGAAACGTGGCAGGTCTCAACCGCCTACTCCTGTCATTTCGAGCCTTTCGAGCCGCAAGCGAGAAATCTTATTTCTTATTTTCACTTGACGGATTTCCTATTCAGGTATATTTTTCACTTTAATTTCAACCGGATATTGAGGACAATAGTGCAATGGCCTTATCAATGAAAATTTCGAGGGACCTATGGACTGATTTCACGCAACCGCGCTTCTAAAAAGAGAGCGGGATTTTGTTTTTATAGCGATGCAAGTGTAGTTCAACAATGTGGTAGAAAAGTAGCCTGTCCCCATTTTCCCCCGAGATGAAGAGGAGGGAATCGTGATACCGATAGTGTCTATAGTGGGTCGATCAAATACGGGAAAAACAACCCTGATTGAGAAAATAATACCGGAATTAAGGCGGAGAGGCTATCGGGTGGCGACGATCAAACACAATATCCATGGTTTTGACATCGATCATGAAGGGAAAGACAGCTGGCGTCACAAGAAGGCGGGCGCGCAGACGACGGTCATTGCGTCCCCCCATCAGGTTGCCGTTGTTGAAGATGCAAACAGAGACTATGAATTATCTGAACTGAGGGATCGCTATATCCGGGATGTCGATATAATCCTGTCGGAAGGCTTTAAAAAAAACCCGCATCCCAAAATCGAGGTTGTAAGATCGGGACTGAAACACGCCCCACTCTGCACCAGAGAGGACAATCTCATCGCCATAATGAGCGACCGGCCGGTGGACAGAGGCGTTCCCTGTCTGGATATCAATGACGTGGCTGGGCTTGCGAATCTGATTGAGAAAATATTTTTCACTATCCGCAATTCTGACGGGGGATTATAAAGATTGCCGTGATGCACTGCGACTGTTCTCAACGGCATACGTGCGGCTGTCTTCTAATATAGTAAAGGCATACGCCGTGAACATGCCATCATGGCTCAGGCTGATATCGGTATCATTCCGTCTGCCATGTAAATATACGAAGGGAGGTTGCAGGCCGTGAGATCCTTTCTCCCTGCGGATTTCAATGCCTTCCGGATTCTCGTCAACATATGCCGAGAGATGTTTTTTCAGTGCCTCGCGCACACACAACGATTCATTCGCGGGCAAACCTTCGGAAACGGGACTCATCCGATCCACGTGCCAGACAACGGCATCTGTGGTTTCTAAAGGAACCGTGGCGCCCACACAATGCACATACTCGGGCGTGACAAAAATCCTTATATGGATATGGCCGTACGGGGTATCCACGGTACCGGAGATCACACAGTCCTCACCGAAACATTCGACCGGTTCATGAGAAATATCATTCCAATCCAGAAGTACTTCGTACAACCGGGGCGTGGATGAGGCTGATGGATGGCACTTGCTGATAATCTTATACGCCGTTTCCTTGCCCGCCCATAAAGCCCAGGTTATGGTGTCCGGTGTGGTGGAGTTGAATATCTGTTTTTGCTCACTGAGGGTAAAGACGCGGTTGACGAATCGCAGATTCCGGCTCTTCCCCTTGTTGTGCGGATCGGTCAGATCCACTATGTCGTTGCCGATGTGTAGTAAAATAAGATTCCTCCATGTGTGCCAGTTTTTTGATAATTTGCTCCGCGTAGAACCGTTGTGCCCGGAGGCCGTTTTCTTCTGTGTGCTCCAGCTGTAATAATTCCACATTGATGTTGAAACACTCACCAAACCTGGGGGTGAAACCATAGTTGTGTTGGCCATCCCCACGGAGATAGATGCACATGATCTTGCTGTTTTTGAAATCTTTGACAAAGCGGCCTACACCATATGAATACCCTTTGGTATTCACCCGGCCAGTCCTTGAGCGCCCCCCCTCCGGGAAAATCAGAATGGGTTGATTCCACTCCAGAATAGAGTTGCATTTGTTAAGCGTTTTCTTCATTTCCTCCCGGTCGCCGCCACGATTGATGGGAATGCATTTCGCAAGATAACAAAGCATTGTCAGAAATATATTTTGTTGAAAATTATTCCTTTCTGGCAAATTCCACGGAAGCTGTCGATACCGTAGAAAATGACGCGGCAACGAATACAACGCATATGAGAGAATACCAGAATCGATCATAGTCAGGTGGTTGGCGCAGAAGATCCAAGGCCCTTCATGAGTTCTCAGCAGTTGAGCGCACTCCCGTCTGATCTTCCGTAAATTCCTCACTCTGTATCCCATGAGCCGGATGATGGCGAAGTAAATCGGGCCGAGCACAAATATTGCGACCCAGCCCAGGAGGTATTGAATAAGCAATGAGCCCTGGCGCATTGTCTTCATATACTTTATTCTTATCCCAGTTTATTTTTAATAATGACGACGGCGTCTCCGATGGTTCCGATCTTATCGGCTTCGTCATCTTCCACGGTAATGCCGAAGGTGTCCTCACACTTTATGATAACGTCTACGAGCCGCGCGGAATTGACTTTAAGGTCATTCAGAATATGCGTATCCTTTGTGGCCTTGTCCAAAAGGCTCGGGTCTTTAGTGTAAAGCCTCAGAATGTCGATCATCTTGTTGAAAATTGTCTGTTCATCCATTGTTTAATAACTCCTTTGATTATTATTCCATTTTTTAAATATCAAACAGCTGTTCACATCGCCGAAACCAAATCCGGCTTTGGCGATGACGCGTAACTCTGGATAATCCATGCACTTTTGCGGTATTTTATCCCCATACTCGGCAATATCGGGGTGGATGTCCTCGCAGTTGACGGACGGATGGAGGAATCCCTTGAAGAGTTGTAATACGACGGCAATGCTTTCGATAGCGCCTGTTGCCCCTAAACAGTGGCCGACCAATGACTTTGTAGAGTTGATATAGGGAAAATTCTCAGGGCCGCGTTCCAGGGCTGCTGACCAGTTTTTCACTTCATGGGGATCGGCAAAAGTAGCCGTCAAATGGCCGTTAATCGCATCAATCTCCGCAGGATCAATGCCGGCGTCTGATACACTGGCACGAATACAGCGCTTGACACCTTCAGGATTCGGCGCGGTGATGGAACCACCCATGCGGTGCCCCCCGCAATTGACGGTGCCTCCAAGAAGCTCGGCGTAAATCTTTGCTCCCCGCTCCAGGGCGGACTCCAGGTCTTCCAGAACCAGAACCGCCGCCCCCGAACCGGGCACGAAACCGCTCGCAGAGGCGCTCATGGGCCGTGATGCCATTGCCGGGTGATCATTGAATCTACGGCATATGACGCGCATGGCGTCGAATCCTGCCCAGATATAGGGAGATGGTCCCTCGGATCCACCCGCCAGCATACGCTTGGCCAGTCCCATACGTATTCTCCACATCGCTTCGATGATCGCTTCATTCCCCGTGCTGCAGGCGGACGAATTTGAGGTTACCTGGTTCCCTAATGCAAGGATCCCTGCGACACTTGCGCTGGTTGCGCTGTTCATAACCTGCTCCACAACCCGGCTTCCCATGCGGCGGACTTTACCTTGGGAAACCATGGGTACGAGAGTATTGACAATGGTGTCCATGCCGCCGATGCCTGATCCTACGATTACGCCCGTATCCCAGTCCACGCGGTCGTCATGGACGTCAGGTACGCAAAATCCGGCATCTCTCCATGCGTCAATAGCAGAAACAGCAGCGTATCCGATATTTTCGTTTATGGACATCAACTGTTCTTGATCAAAGTAGCTGTTNNAAATTATCCACTCCATGCGCATTAGGGGAAATAATCCCCATTCCTGTTATTACTACTCTCCTCTTCAAACTACCGTAACCCTCCATGACACTTTACGCGCTGCATTCGAATCCTTACATCATCAACAAATCCAACGCCCTAATAATTGAAATCAAATTATCAGTCAACATTTAGAATTTTCCCGCCGGGACTCCCCTGCCGGCAAGCGTGCCGAAACTTACTGTTTCACCATTTTCCCGTTCCATGCTGACGTTTGACTTCAAATTTCCCATGCGGAAATATATTTTCTGGCCTCTGACGATGACCCGCTCACCTGGGAGAACAATGCCGGTAAACTCCACCCCCTCGGCAAGCGTGAAGAGCGTCATTATTCCGTGTGCTTTCTCAAGAGACATATTCATCTGCTTCATGTGAAGATAAAGACCGAAGGCAACGACCCCTGTTTGCGCCATTGTTTCGATAAGAATGACGCCTGGTGTAATAGGTTGGCCGGGGAAATGCCCCGGATAAAAGTACTCGTCTTCACGGAAACGGTACGCGCCCACGATATGTTCTTCATCAAGCTCCAGTATCTCGTCGATAAAACGAAAGGGGTGCTGTTGGGGAACCTCCTGTAAAATCTGTAATATCGTATCCCGGTTAGCCTCCATAGAGCCCGCCGTTCACATGGATAACGCTTCCAGAGATGTATGAACCGCGCGCGGCGAGAAATACCACTACGTCGGCCACTTCCTCGGGACGTCCTACACGGCCCAGGGCAATAGTATCGAGGATTCTCCTCTGTATCTCTTCAGGGAGAGTCTGTGTCATCTCTGTTTCAATAAATCCCGGAGCTACTGAATTGACAAGGATATTACGCCCCGCTAATTCTTTCGACAGTGATTTTGTAAACGCGTCCAGGGCCGCCTTTTCCATGGTATAAGGGATCTGACCGCTATTACCCGTATGCCCTACCACACTGGATATATTAATGATACGACCCCCTCCCTGACGCAGCATGAAAAGACGGATGATTCGTTTGGTCAGGTACCATGTTCCGCGCGTTACCGCCCGTTGCGCATCGTATTGTTCAATTTTCATGCTGTGGATGTCGGCGTTCACGGATATTCCGGCATTATTTACAAGCACGTCCACGCGCCCTGCCCGTTCCTTTACCTCATTGACCATGGCTTCTACCTGGCCGATGTCAGACAAATCGGCCCGGAGGAGAAATCCATCCTCGATCCCTGCAAGGACTGACTTTGCCTGCTCCTCACTGTTCCGGTAATGAATGCCCACCTGAAATCCTTCCGAGAGTGCCCTACAGCACGCTGCGCCGATCCCCTTTCCACCGCCGGTTATAATTGCTACGGGTTTTTCGCTCATGAGCTCCCCCTCATAATTCCGCCGACAGAGTTGGCGGATCGTTTCGGGTAATCAGGATATACAATGCCCTGGAATACACCCGTGCGCGCGTCTTTGATTTGGGCTATCAATTCATTATCCACAAATACATTGCCGTCCGCAATGGCAATACTCGCCCCTGAGTCTTTCAATTGGGAGAAGCGCCTCACTTCGATCTCATAGCGGACACATTTATTATAGGGACGTATTTGACCGCTAAACGTAACTTCGCCGCAGCCCAGTGCGCGGCCTGCGCCAAGGGCGCCCCGCCAGACGCAGTAAAAACCCAGCAGTTGCCAAACGGCATCAACACAGAGGCAGCCAGGCTGGACGGGATCCCCCGGCATATGGCACTGAAAATACCATGCATCCAGCTTGATGTCCTGTTCTGCTATGATCAAACCCTGCCTGCCGGCACTCTTGCATGACAGGATGCGATCCACCATAAGAAAAGGCGGCGCCGGAAGCCTGGCATCAAACCCTTTAGGCGGAGCTTCCACCAGACATCCGTAAGAAAATGCGATAAGATCTTCCATTCGGAAATAATGGCGATCCTTGAATTCTTCATACGTCATTGTATTGCTTCCACCTTTAGAATCATATGAACCCAGGTAAATCCTGCTCCGACAATGGCGATTGCCACATTATCACCAGGGTTCAGGTCATCCCAGTGTTGACTGATAACAGCAGGTGCTCCTGAAGACCCGGTGTTGCCGAAATCAGCTACCGTATGCCAGTGGTTCTGTTCAGGGATGCCCGTACGTTCGCAGACGGTCTTCAGCATCCCCATGTTGGCCTGGTGGCCGACAAATATAAAACGCGAGCCGTTTATTGAGTACGTTTCCTGAAGAGTACGGATGGATTCAGTCGTCTTTCGGATGGCGAATCCTTGCACAACATTTCCGTCCTGCTGGAAGTAGCCCATCCGCGGAATAGTTACCTTATCCCAGCATGAGGGTTTCGATTCACACAAACACGCCGAAAAGGCGGCTTTGGCTGGCACGGTCGCCGATACGACGGCGGCGGAACTTCCGTCGCCGAAGAGAACGGCAGTGTTTCGATCGGAATAGTTTACCGAACGGGTTAGATTTTCTGGATTTACCACAAGGATAAAAGGTGGCAGAGCATCCGGCTTCATATGATCAAGGAAATTAATCTGCATGCCAAAACTGGTGCAGGCAGAGTTAAGATCGAAGCAGCGAGTGTCGATGCCCAGTTCAGCCGCTATGGTTGTTGCCTCCGCGGGAGAAAGGCTATCCTGGGCGGAACTTCCGGAGATTACAAGCCCGACTTCTTCCGGTTTGATTCCGGCACGGTGAAGAGCCATCCGCGCGGCAGCGGCGCCGGTCGTTGTATTATTGTACAGACCGGCTTCAAAGGCCTCTCTCGGATCCCTGTTTTTTGTCTCTTTAATGTAGTTTAAAGGCAGCACGGTGCGTCGGGTACGAATGCCTACTCTTTCCAGAATCCACTCTTCGGATGTTCCGATATCCAGTTCTTCCAGGAATCGATTGGTAATGACATTTTCCGGGTAAAAGTGGCCAAGACCATGCAAATAGAGCATAATCACACAATCTCCCTACCGATAATCATGTGTTGGACCTCCCGCACACCCTCATAAATATCAATAATATGTGCATCCCTTGCCAATTTCGATATTTCATACTCCGACATGAAACCATAGCCGCCATGGAGGTGAAGACCTTCATTCGCGCAGAACAATGCCGCCTCTGCGGCTACATTCTTGGCGAGAGATGCGTAGATTCCTCTGTCTTCCTTTTTTTCCTGAACTTTGAACGCGGCTTTCATGAGCGCCATTTCTGAAAGTTCCACCTTTTTCCACATCTGGACGAGCGTTTCTCTGGCGACGGGCAGATCACAGATCCGCTGGCCGAACTGTTTGCGTTCCCTTGTATAGGCCAGCGTGACATCCAGGGCTCTCCTGGCGAGGCCGACGCCGATGGCTGCCACCATAGGCCGTGCATAATCGAGAACATCTATAATGTACTTAAATCCCAGACGTCGGTCCCCGATGATCTGGTCCTCTTTAATCACCACATCTTCAAAAGTAACGGTGGCCGTGTTTGATAACCGCTGTCCCAGTTTGTCTTCCGGTTTGCCAATTATAACCTTCCCTCCTCCCGGGAGATTTATTTCTCTCCCTGCGGCTACATCGACCGGGTCTGAAGGCAAGAGCGGCAGCGAGGGAACTATGACGCAGGCCATGAAGTTACCTGTCGGCTTTCCGACTTTACAAAAAACGGTATACTGCGAAGCATGGGAAGCGTTGGTAATAAAGCACTTGCTGCCATTAAGGAGATACGTTCCATCAGCCCCTTTTTTGATGAAGGTGGTCATGGAGGAGTTGTCGGAACCGGCGCCCGGTTCAGTCAGACAAAAAGAAGCAAGAATTGGTTTTTCAACAAAGGGACCTAAAAAAGCGCTCTTCTGTTCATCCGAGCCGTGCTGTGCGATGACTATATTTGCAAGGTCGTTGCACATTGCCGAGGTTGAAATGCCCGTATCACCATAGGACAGCTCCTTAATGATCAGCGCCGTCGATATGGGATCAATTTCATAACCTTTGACGGATTCAGGGATACTCAGATTCAAGATACCGAGTTCCCACGCCTTTGTGATGACATCCCAGGGAAATTTGTGACTTCTATCCAATTCCAGTACATGAGGAATTATTTCGTTTTTGACAAATCTGCTGACAGTATCCACATACATCTGTTGATTTTCTGAGAGCGTAAAATCCATTTCGGAAATCCTTTTCTTGTTTTTGAGCTCCAAGCGACATACATAAAGCACTATCTATGCCACCGGGATTCCTGNNTTTTGCGGTGTGAATCGCGCTACGCAGGTGAAAATAAACTTCGTGTATAAAAAAACGGGCAGAAAATAGACGAATAGTTAGTGAAAGATTTATCTTGACAACATAAGAATATATAAGTATCTTTCAGCGCAGCAAAGGGTTTATTGATTTACCAACGTCAGAAAAAAATTTTTAAAGGGAGGTAGAAATCGATGAAGAGACTTTTTGCAATTATTGTTTCAATTATTTTTTTGGTAACGTTATCATTTACTTTGATGGGCTGTCCGTCAGCACCGGAAAAGAAACCGGCTGAACCTGCCAAGAAAGAGGCGGCCGCCCCGGCACCCGCACCCGCTCCGGCACCTGCTCCTGCTCCAGCACCGCCAGCACCGCCAGCACCAGCGAAACCCGCGGCGAAGTAAAATTTTTTCAAATCTTAGGAAAAAACAGCCGGGCATGTTGCGTGCCCGGCTTGTTTTTTTAATATGCACGCATCTGTCTTTCTTGACTTCCCTATTCTTTCTCTATATCATCCGCTCTGACATACTTGTCTAAAGATAATAATGCCTTATGGAAACTTTTACCTTAGCGACGGTCAGCCTCGTTATTTCTATCTCCTTGATTGTGAGCAAAAAGAGAGACCCGGCCTGTCTATCCTTCGCTGTTCTCTGCCTGGCGCTGTTCTTTCATAAAGGCGCCGCTTTTTTCTTTGGAATTTTTTTTAGCGGCTTCTGGAAGATTGTTGAATATCTGGGTCTTGTTGCCATTCCCACGTGTGCCATACGATTTACGCTTTCCCTTATCAGCCGGCACACCTTTCTGTCAAAGAGGGACATTATATCCTCAGGAATTTTCAGTGGATTCCTCGCCATAGCCCTGTTCACTCCTCTGTACAGAGGGATATACCTGGATACCCTTCTTTATCTTTACGCGGGCTTGGTGCTGCTTATCTGTTATGCGTCTCTTCTCCGCTATATAAAGAAGCGTCCTCCGGGTGTCGAACGAACACGGATGGTGTATCTATCCGTTGCCTGCACAGCAACAGCGGTTCTCAGTATCCTTGATTTAGTATACTATTATGGCTATGCATTTCCTCCCGTTTCCAATTTGTTTATTGCCATGCTCCTTTATTTTGTGATGATTCTCATCACGCATCCCCACCTGCCCGAGTTGCATGAACTCATGGCCAGGGCTCTTATTGTTTCCATCGTAACCCTTTTCGCAGCAATTATATTTACCCTCATCGCGAGGCTGTTTGGAAGTGGGGTAAGTCCGCCCCTTACCCATATTTTGCTTGCATCTTTCATTATTGTCATTGCGATTGAACCTTTTAAGATTGTCTTAAAAATAATTTTCAACTATATCTACCCGGAGGGTAAGGATGTATTTACCTCTCTATATGCCTTGGATGAAAAGCTGGAAAAGGAAAAGTCTCTGCTTCTGGAGGAAATGGCCCCTGTGTTAGCCCATGAAATACGAAATCCCCTCGGTTCCATTAAAGGCGCTGCGCAGTACCTCCGGTCGGAATCGAATACGGGAGAGAATCAAAGACTGCTGGACGTCATAATAGAAGAAGTTGACCGTTTGAATAGTGTCGTTTCACAATTCCTTAATTATGCGAAGCCTTACACAATCAATCTGAAGACACAGGATGTAAATCAGGTTATTGAAAAGGCTATCGAAATTGTGAAGGCCAGTGACCGGTTAGGAAAAATTTCCATTGAAAAGGAGTTGCGTTCCGATTTGCCGATGGTAGATATTGACGCGGAGCAACTTGTTCAGGTCATTTTGAATATTTCCTTTAATGCCATAGAAGCAATGCCGGCGGGAGGCACTCTGATTTTTAGGACGTCAAAAATTGAAAGCGGTGACGGCGGGGCGGTGGGTATTTCTATCCGCGATACGGGAACAGGAATCAAAACAGAAGAGATGAAAAATATTTTTAAACCGTTTTTCACAACCAAAGAAAGGGGAGTTGGTCTTGGGCTTGCCATCTGCCAGAAGATTATTAAAAATCACGGCGGCTACATTAGGGTCAAATCAATTCCTCACCAGGGGAGCATATTCTATATAAGGCTTGATGTTGCTCATTAAAAAATTATTGAGTGGTGAACTATAGTGGAAAAAATACTGATTGTTGATGATGAGCTCAATATGAGGCTGGTCTTAAAAGCCTTGCTGAACAAGGAAGGATATGAAGTAGTCACGGCGGCGGACGGTTTTGATGCGCTAAGAATCCTCAAAGGTGGCGATGTGGAAGTCGTGGTGACGGACATGAAAATGCCGAAGCTTGATGGTATGGGTCTTCTGGAGCGAGTGAATCGTGAGTATCCTCCCACGCCGGTAATAATCATAACCGCTCATGGGACGATTGCCGCCGCGGTAGATGCCCTGAAGAAAGGTGCTTTTGATTATATCACCAAGCCGTTCGACCAGGACGAGCTGAAAAGTGTGATTTACAAAGCCATAAAGACCCGGCGCTTGAGCGAGGATGAGCTCTTTCTCAGCCCCGAAGAGATAGACCGCCAGGGAATTGTAGGCATGAGCGAGCCAATGCTGAAAATCTATGATACCATCAAGAAAGTGGCACCCACATCGACGACAGTTCTTATAACGGGAGAAACGGGTACAGGGAAGGATCTTATCGCGTGCGTCATACATAAAAACAGCCCCCGCAAGAACAACCCGTTCGTGAAGATAAACTGTGCTGCCATTGCGGAGAATCTGATTGAAAGCGAGCTTTTCGGCCATGAGAGAGGAGCCTTTACCGGGGCGGTGTCCACAAAGCCGGGGAAATTCGAACTGGCAGACAAAGGCACCCTCTTTTTGGATGAAGTTGGGGAAATTCCCAGGGAAATGCAGGTGAAGCTTCTTCGGGTTCTTCAGGATCAGGAATTCGAGCGGGTTGGCGGGTTACGTACTATCAAAGTCGATGTTCGTTTGATTACCGCAACAAACAGAAACCTTCTTCAGGACGTAAAAGATGGCAGGTTCAGAGAAGATCTTTATTACCGTCTTAATGTATTCCCGACGCACCTGCCTTCTCTCCGGGAAAGGAAGGAAGACATTCTTCCCCTGACCGATTACTTTATCGAGAAATTCAACAAGAAGCTGGACAGGTCGGTGAAACATGTCGATACAAAAGTGAAGGAAGTCCTTGTCCGGTATGAATGGCCCGGCAATATAAGGGAACTGGAAAATTTTATTGAACGAATTGTACTTATGGCAGGTGGTGATACAATAACGTTCGCTGACATTCCTCAGGAATGGAAATCGGCTGCCGAGGTGCTCTTCATCGCCCCGCCGGCGGGACAGAAAAAGCCCTTCAAGGATTTTGTGAAAAGCCATATGGAAGAAGTGGAAAAGCAGTCCATTATCCAGTGTCTGGAGGAATGCGGCAGTAATGTCACCAAAGCGGCACAGCGTCTTGGTCTCAGCAGGAAGGGACTGCAGTTGAAAATGATAAAATATAATCTCCGTAAATAATTATGTACCGGGGGTAGAGATGGAAACACTGCTCTTTACGAAAAAAGACGTGGAAAAAGTATTGACGCCGTCAGTGGCCAATAAAACCGTTGAGAAGGCGTTCAAGGCGTATGGATTGGGGCAGGCTGGTATGCCCGCAAAGAGTTATCTCTATTGAAAAAAAGGCGATTTGCGATCCATTCCATTCCTCTGAAATGTCACAGGCTTTTCACGGTGACGCAAAACGTTCCTAAAACATAAAAGAGGATTTCGTCACAAAGATTGTCAGGATTTATTGATTATTCTTTGAAATGGGGAAACGTTTGATCATACAGGGAGGTGAAACCGTCCTTGCCCGTGGCGAGCATCAGTGTGAGCGGCATCTCTCTCTTTCCCAGATATACCATCTGTTCTGCCATTTGCCTTATATCCCACTGGGCATGTGCATCTGCCCTCAGGCGCGCAATATGATATAGTTCCCTCGCATTGACCTTCATGGAAATACGCTTGCGATGGGAATTAGTCAGGATATAGCCGGCTGCCGTCGGGGTGTGTTTTTTCAGCTCGCCGAATGTCTTTTCGGTTCGCTTTACGATCTCCATGAAGGCTTTTTCCATGCCGATTTCTATTATGGCGGGCGGTATGGTTACACCGAGAGATGGATCATACTCCTGTCCGGTGATGGTTGCCATACGGTGGCGCTTCATCTGGGCGAAACAGCTTGCGTTTATGATCAATTCAAAATGGAGATCGACATGTTCGAACTCACGCAGGACGGGATCATAGGCCTTCACATGCCGCAGGGCTGTTTTCACGAAACCTTCTTTTTCGCGTCTATTCATTGAGGAAACAATCTGGAGACACTGGGAAAAGGGAAAATTTGATGACGAGTGGATCAGGGAGGCCACGATCCTGTTGTCTGCTTCGGGCGTAACATATACAAGCGCTACGTTTTTGTTTACACGTCCGGATGTGTTTGGTTTCCATGTTTGATCTCTTTCTTCATAGAGCGTTATTGCCTTTTCCTTCAAGGCCTGTCTGGTAAGACGGTCGTAATCTGTGGCTTTTGTGTAGCGTATAAGGGAGGGCGCAATATTCTTCGTCGCTTCGTATAGCTCGCTGCTATACTCCTGCGCTTCAGCCAGCGGGTGGGCCGCAAGGCGACGGAGCATGAGTTCCAGATTTCTGGCATTGATGGTCATTCCCAATTGTGTCTCCGTAGCAAGTGAAAGGATGTAGCGGGCGTCTTCCTTTGCCCATCCTTCAATCATGGAGCGATTCTTCGGGTCGGCTGCAAGGTCCCTGTGCTTTTCAAGGACGTAAGGTTTCAAATTTTTATGAAGCTTGTGATAAAGACGATTTTGTTCGCGGACAATGCCGATAAATGCATCTTCCAAACCGGCTTTACGAATCTCGGCAGGGATAACAAAATCGTCTTTGAGAAGGACATATCGCTGCGATTTTTCCGTATAGGAACAGAGGCGGAATTTTTCAATCTCTTCCACAAGAATCCGCGAAACTCCGATGACATCGATATTGAAGACGGCATGTTCGGCGATGGAGCTGTGTCCCATATCGAAAACGATGTTCCGATTGGACTGCCGTGCTTTTTCCACCTCCTGCCGGGCAAT
>JAFNGM010000249.1:20912-22117 GCA_017885225.1 Syntrophaceae bacterium
CCCAGAAAGCTTTCTCCGATTGTCTGGAAATGATAGGGCACATCGGTAACGAAGAACCTGTATTCCGGCGGGGTTCTTTCAGCATTACCCAAATTTGTCTCGTTAAGTAATTGTGCAGCAATTTCCGCCATGGCTTCCGCGGAGTCAACAAGGCGAATTTCTGATCCCACAATTTCCTGTATAAGGGATTTGATGAGAGGATAATGGGTGCATCCCAGGACGAGGGTATCGATGTGTTCCGCGAGGACCGGTTTGAGATATTCCTCAGCGGTAAGACGGGTAACGGGGTGATTCAGCCACCCTTCTTCTACCAGAGGGACAAAAAGAGGGCAGGCTTTGGAAAAAATTCTGATGCCGGAATCGTGTTCGTGAATGGCGCGGGCATACGCATTGCTGTTGATTGTCGCCGGTGTACCGATGACGCCAATAATTTTGTTCCGCGTTTCGGCAATGGCGATACGGGCGCCCGCGTCTATTACATCCAGCACAGGAACGGGAGAAAGGCCTTGAACCTCATCGTATGCGACAGCGGCAATGGTATTGCAGGCGATGATGAGCAGCTTCACATCCTTTTTCAGTAAAAATTGTGTGATCTGTGTGGCGTATTGGGTGATCGTTTCCGGTGATTTCACGCCGTATGGCACCCTTGCCGTATCGCCGAAGTAGATAATGTTTTCGAAGGGCAATCGTTCCATAATGGCACGCACAACGGTGAGTCCACCGATACCGGAATCAAATACACCTATAGGATAGCGGGATTTATTGGGCATACACGCTCCTTTCTCATTTCCATATGGCATGAGTAATTACGTGAGTTACAGCAGACATGAGGGCTGCCATAGGGATTGTTAATATCCATGCCCAGATTATATTTCCGGCAACTCCCCAGCGAACGGCAGTCAGCCTTTTTGTTGAACCTACCCCTACAATAGCACCTGTGATAGTATGGGTTGTACTCACGGGGATACCGGCGATGGATGCTCCGATGATGGAAACAGCTGCTGCCGTTTCCGCGCAAAACCCTCCCATAGGTTTAAGCTTTGTGATCTTGGTGCCCATGGTTTTTACGATGCGCCATCCTCCGGACATAATCCCGAGGGCGATCACTACATAACATGAGATGATGACCCAGTAGGGGATATAAAAAGTAGGCCCAAGATAACCCTGGGTGTATAGAATCATGGCGATGATTCCCATGGTTTTTT
>JAFNGM010000250.1:0-2915 GCA_017885225.1 Syntrophaceae bacterium
TGTTTGCGGGGAAGGTGATCGAGCTCGGCACACGGCTTCATGTTCCCACGCCCATAAATCAGAAACTATACGATGCGATCAAGAAGATTGAAGCGGAATACGTTCGTTCCTGAATTTTCACACCGTTATGATTTTCAATAAGGAGGGATCATATGAAAGCGCAAAAAACTATTTATGTGAGTTCGTTCACGAACGGTCTGGTGGGGCCGAGCCTGCCCATGCTTGGGCCGGTGGCGAACGGCGGCACTATCGTTGCCGAAACCGCTCCCGGCTGCTGGGGGCCGATGATCACCCCTTCCTTCAAGGGTGGCCATGAGGTGACGAGCCCCGTGGCCGTGGAGGGGGCGAAACCCGGAGACGCGATAGTTATCCGCATCAAAAAAATACGAGTCACCTCAATGGTTACCGCGTCCGGAACGATGGACTTCGTTGAGGGGCGCTACACAGGCGATCCTTTTGTGGCCCGCTATTGTCCGCAGTGCAACACGAAGAATCCTCCTACAAGGGTGGAGGGAACGGGGGCAACAGCGATACGGTGCAACGAGTGCGGCGCTGAGGTGAGCCCCTTCCGGTTGACCAACGGCTACACAATTGTCTTCGACGATACGCGCAAAATGGCGCTTACCGTAAGCGCCGCGGTGGCCAGGAAACTTGCCAAAAACGCGGCAAAGTACATGGCCCTGCCCAAGGAATCGTGCCAGAATCCTATTGTGTCCATGTGCCCCGCCGACATCTCCGGGTTGACGACGAGACTCCGTCCGTTCATCGGGAATATCGGGACGACCCCTGCGATCGATATGCCTGACTCTCACAACGCGGGGGATTTTGGGCAGTTTTTATTGGGCGCACCCCATGAATACGGCATCACCAAAGAGCAGCTGGAGCTTCGCACAGACGGTCACCTGGACATTGATTCTGTGAGAGCAGGGGCCATCCTTATATGTCCCGTAAAGGTGCCGGGCGGGGGTGTCTATGTAGGGGATGCTCACGCAATGCAGGGTGACGGGGAAATCGCGGGACACACCACTGACGTTGCCGCAAAAGTAACCCTGCAGGTAAACGTTCTGAAAGGGTTGAAAATAGGGGGGCCGATTCTGCTGCCTCCTGTGAAAGATTTACCCCATTTAGCGCGTCCTCTGACCGCAGGCGAGAAAAGAGCGGCAAAGAGTCTCGCAAAGAAATTCGGTCAAGCGGCGATGGAAGACACGGCTCCTCTCCAAATGGTCGGTTCCGGGGCAAACCTGAATGACGCTACGGACAACGGCGTGACACGTCTGGCAGAGCTCTTCAAGATCTCCAAAGAAGAGGTGTTGAATCGAGTAACCCTTGCAGGCGCGGTGGAAATAGGACGCCTTCCCGGGGTTGTTACCGTGACGATGCAGGTCCCCCTGAATTGGTTAAAAAAGGTGAAATTGGCGGAGCTGGTGAAAAAGCATTACGCTCTGTAATAGAACACGACAAGTGAGTCTGTAAGCTTTGACTGTTTTAAGGCTGGGAGCCGTCTCATTGCAAGGTGGGGCGGCTCTTATTTTTTCAGGTGATTCTCACGCCAGAGCATGTACGCGAGGGCTCCAAGAAATACGGCTGCGAGGGCGCTCGGCCATAGAGGGATGGAGATGCCGCCGGCGATGACCTCCACACGGAAAAGAAAGCGGAGAAGCTGTGCGGCTGCAATAAGTGAAAAAATCAGGATGGCGATAGTAGTAAAAGGTTTCATATCGTAAAAGTAAATCTGAATGAGGAATTCGTCAATTGATTTTTCCTATGGCAGGGCCGGCCGTTATGAGAGAGTGCTTATAGAATTTACGAATAACCACACGAAATGCAGCAAGACATATCAATAACGGCGCCCACACATAGGTGACTTCGGATATCATCACCTCCAGTCCCCACTGGCTGAAAAAGCCTCTGAGCCCGATGGGAGAGACCACGATCGGTGTCCAGGGAAAGAAATACCGATGGTTGTCAAACGGGGAGAATAAGGCGATTCCCAACCCTCCATCGGTCAGGGCATCCAGGAGGCCATGACTGGACCCGATAAGAAAAAAGAATAAAAAGTATTGCCACCACTGACGGGGAAAGGGCCTGGCGTGTTCCCACAATATGGATGCGAGGGGGATACTGAGCAAAAAGGCGAAAAATATGGAGTGGAAAAACCCCCTATGTCCGAAAAAGTGAGAATATGGTATGCCGAAAAAAAACGCCACCACATCACCATCCGCGATAATAGAAGAAACTATAGCGGCGCGCCAAAAGTTGCGGGGCATCGGTCCTTCTGAAAACGCTTTACCCGCAGCAACTGCGACCACGGTATGGGTGATTATTGTAGGCAATGAAAATCCTTTAAACGTGCTTTTTCATGATTTCATTGGCATAATGTCTTCAAAATCCTTTTGAAAGCGCTCTCGATCGATGTACTGAATTCCTTTCCAGCCCTTCTTTTTNNTGAACGATATCATCAAAGAGACTCAAATCTCTCTTGCTCTTGCCCATGTGGTAGCTGTTGAAGACGTAATCGAATAATCTGAAGAAATCATATTTCTTGTCGAGCATGTCCAGCATGTCTGTCTGGTCGCTTAATATCCCGACCTTTGCCCCGTCTGCTTTCAGCGACTTCACCAGATCAATCATCCAGTCCCTTACTATAAAACGAGAGAAGATCTCATTTCTGAGAGAGGCATCATCTCCTTTGATCCCCGTTTTTTGTCTTAAGGTATTCCAGAATATGCTCTCAGGCGCTTTTCCAAGAACATATCCTGTGGAATAAATGGTGTCGAATGCAGCTTCAATAAATGTTCTTTCGTCAAGTCCTTGTGCGCGAGCGATGGCAGCGAGACCTCGTTTGAAGCCCTCTTCAGCGATCACGCCACCGAAATCAAACAGCACCGTGTCAATGTCCATACTGCTATGTGTCA
>JAFNGM010000250.1:2931-3655 GCA_017885225.1 Syntrophaceae bacterium
ACCACTGTGCGGTCATCTTTCATCTTAAGGGATGTGGTGGCTGTGATGATGGAATACCAGGTACCGATCTGTTTGCCTTTATCGCCGAGTAGCGCGAATCCTTTGAGAGACAATCTGATGTTCACAGACATTACCTTACTCTGCATGTCTGTAACAAGTTCACGGAGTTTCTGGGGCGTCATATCGACGCGCTTCCAGAGGTCGGGCTCAAGATTATAGGCCTTATCCAATCCTAAGATTGCATGGGGATAGGTGTCCGATCCGCTTATATAATAGTGGTAATTGGGATTTATTTGATACGTTTCAAACATTTTTGTCACATTGCTGTCGGGTATTATTTTGCCATGGTTTTTAAACAATGAACTTGCATACCCCACTGACGGTAATACTATCAATATGCACATGACATATAAGGGGATTTTCCAGTGTTTTTTCATTTCTCTGTCTCCTTTTAAAAAATATTCTGTCACTTCTGTTGCGAACAAGAACCCTCTCCCGGGAGCGGGACGTTTTCTAATAAAATAATGCATGTTGGTGGAGAAATCAAGGGGGGCACTTCAGATACTTAACAGAACGCAAGTGATACCGACGATTATGGCAAGAGAAGCTGGTTTTCCTTCGATCTTGTTTCCCCGATGCTGCTCACAAAGATGGCGGGCTGCCCAAGGACAGGGCACTTCGTCTCGCAGATCCCGCAGCCGATGCAGAGATCAAGATCAACCCG
>JAFNGM010000251.1:0-147 GCA_017885225.1 Syntrophaceae bacterium
TAGCCCCTGAGCTATTCCCGCTCATGTGCAAAAAAGATTGCAGGTTTGCCTTCAAAAACTTCCATCCCTCTTAATTCCTGGTGGAGGGGGGAGGATTCGCACCTCCGTAGGCTGAGCCGGCAGATTTACAGTCTGCTCCCTTTGGCC
>JAFNGM010000251.1:168-6696 GCA_017885225.1 Syntrophaceae bacterium
GATTACAAATCAGCTGCTCTACCTGTTGAGCTACGCCAGCTGATTTACTCCCCGGAATACAAGATCCTATCTGCCTTTATAAAGAGCAGTATGTGCTCATAATGAAACATAAGTTTTGAATGCTAATTACAATATTGAAATTTGTCAATAGAATTTTTTATTTCACCATTTTTCTTCGTATTCATATTTTAGAGACCTTTGAAAAACTTCCGTTTTGTCATTTCGGGTATAAAGATAGGTAAGGTGTTGCTGCAAAAAAGATATTATTGTTCATAGGTCAATATATTTAACAAGTTATCATTGTGTTTAGAAAATAATGTTAAAACGGTTCAACATTATGAGAATAATGTTTTTTTAGTTACGTTTCTTTAAATACCAAATCATATGGAACTACAATGGCATAAGGACTTTGCTCATTACATATAATTTAAAAATGGTAACTGATTAGCAACACCTTACCTATCTTTATACCCATTTCGACTGATAGGCAAAACTCTTATAACCGCCGATAAATCATGAGATTATCACGTCGCTTTGCTCCTCATAATGACACTGCATGCAGTTTTTCAAAGCTCTCATTTTATTTATCATGAAGAAATATTGATGACTCAGGTGTAAATCATTGAAGTGAGGCTTATTCCAAAATATCTCTATTAGATCTTGATGACTGTGTTGCGCGATCATCAATGTTGGTTAATAATATCAGCGGAAAAAATATAAATTGCCGTATCCTTATCTTTCCAGGCACCCGGATGAAGACCCGCTTTACAACACGTTTCCTCAAGAAATGTCATTGCGTCCCATTTATATTCACGTGCAACCTGAGGAAGCAGAAGGCCTGAATGAAATCCTTTCACGATATAAATACCGTGGACACCTACTTCTATTTCATTGATATCCTTTATTTCTTTAAGAGGGCTCAGTACGGAGATCTCAATCGTTACATGATTAAGCTCATCACGTTTAAGAGGAGGAAATCGCGGATCATTAAAGGCAGCAGCAACAGCCATCTGCTCTACTGTCTTGTAGAGGGGTTTTTTCGCATCGATATACCCGATGCAGCCTCTTAGATGTCCATGTTTTTTAAGGGTTACAAATGCTCCCCTCTTTTCCTTGAGCGCTTCCGTATCAACACGAAACTCGGGAATACTCCTGCCAGCAATCCTGCAATCTATTGTCGTTTTCGCAATATCAATAAGTGTCCTCTTCTCCTCCTCCGTCAGTCCCATAATAGTCGCCTCCCTGACATATTATGACCCTCTATGCCTTATTGATAAAAAACCACAGACGCATAACCGACAACGCTTCTTCTATCTCCTGTCACATCTCCCGAGTTCGCATACTTTAAAATCTTTACCTTCTTTGCCCCTAGTTTTCCGGACACCATCATGGCGACGGCAGCCGGACCGCCGCCGCAGGCTTCGCATACGTTATCCTCCAGATCTTTTATGAGTCCCCTGTCATCCATCTCCTCTATGTGTTTGAGAACGAGTGAATCAAGCTTTACGGCTTTTTCATATGTGTGAAAATGCGAAAGATCAGAGCTTCCTACAATAAGGACCCTCCGGTTGCCAACACCCCTGACAATACTCTCGGCAAGGGTTTCGCAGGTTTCACGATCCTGCTCCCCCATGATTACAGGGACAAAGTGAAATACACCAAGGCTCACCTGAAGAAAGGGGAGTTGTATCTCTATAGAATGTTCCTGCGCATGCGCAGCAGGCATGTGGGAGATCATTGTGCTTTGCGCCATGATATCGTTCGCGAATGCAACGTCTACAGGAACAACTCCTAAAGGAGTTTCGTATCCGCCTCTATTATAGAGCGAGATACCATGGAAAAATGTTCTGTGGCTAGGTCCTATCACCACGATGGCGTCAAAGGGTTCTCCCTTTATAATTTTATACGCATACGCTGCAACCTGGCCAGAATAGATGTATCCCGCATGGGGCACTATGAGGCCTGCAATCTTTCCTTCAATCTTCTCGTCAGGCACATTACGCAGATAGTCTTCAATATCAGTCCGTAAGTTCTTTGGATTGCCCGGATACCATGTCCCGGCAATAACTGACCTTCTGATATCCTTATCCACAGTACCACCCCCTTTTAAAGATCAGGCGGGCAAGACCTCATTTCATTCTCCACATCATCCCCGAAACGGTGTCGGAAACTTCAATGCCCATATCAAGAAGTGTTTTTCTGATCTCATCGGAAGCTTTCCAATTACCAGCCTTTCTCAATCGTTTTCTCTCTTCCAGTAGCCGCAATACCTCTTCGCTTAATATCTCCTCCTTAAAGTGTATGACGCCGAGCACTGAATCAATTTTTTTTATGATATCGAGCACATCGTCCCTTTCTTTCTCGTTTAAGAGCCCTTGAGAAAGAGGAACGCTGATCTGTCGTACAAACTCAAAAAGAGATGCCAGCGCTCCGGATATGTTGAAATCATCATCCAAGGCCCCGGATATTTTCTGTTTCACATCATAGATGCATTGATCGGTTTCCGAATACCCAGTCCCGGGAGTAGAGCGGACCAACTGCTGTATAAATCTGTTCAGTTTTTTCACCGTATTCTTCGCCGTATCCAGTGCTCCAAAGGAGAAATTGAGGGGCTTGCGATAGTGCGTGCCTAAAAGGAAAAATCGTATTTCTCGTCCGCCATATCCCATGCTTTCCAACTCTTCTATTGTTCTCACATTATTTAAAGAACGGGACATTTTTTTATCATCTACCATTACCAACTCTGTATTAATCCAGTAGTTTGCCATGCGTTTTCCTGTGGCTCCTCTCCCTATGGCCATTACATTCTCGCAGTGCGGAAATACGACATCTGTCCCGCTCGCATGTATATCAAAGGTATCAGATAGATATTTAAGAGAAATCGCTGCACATTCAAGGTGCCAGCTCGGCCTTACATTCCCCCATCGGGTTTTGTAATAAATACCCCTTTTTAACTCATTTAAGGTAGATCTCTTGAGAAGTGTAAAATCCATGGGGCTGTCTTTTTCATAATCATCCAAATCAATCGTTTTACCGGCTTTCACCTTTTTAAGGTCAATGTGCGAAAGTCTTCCGTATTCATCGATTTTCGATATGTCAAAATATACGGACCTTAATTTTTCATATGCACACCCCTTTTCCACGAGTTTCTCAACAAGTTTCACCATATCCTCAACATTTTCGCTCGCCCTGGGATACATTTCTTCCTGTTTTATATTCAATTTTTCTATATCGTGAAGAAACTCCCGTGTACATTGTTCCGTATATGTACCAAGTTCCACGTTGGCCTGTTCCGCCTCTTTGATCGACCTGTCATCCAGATCTATGATGTTCATCACATGCTTGACTTTATACCCTTTAAACTCGAGGTAACGTCTGATCATGTCCGAGACGACAAAGCGGCGATAGTTCCCTACATGAGGTACTTCATGAACAGTGGGACCGCATGAATGCATCAGGATTTCTTCAGAATGAATCGGCTTGAAAAATTCCTTTTCCCTGGTCACCGTGTTATAGAGACGCAGGGTGGATTGTTCCTTATCGGCAAAGAGTTCCGTGCTNNACAGCGACATGCATGGCAGCGCCTGAACTCATACCTGCCAGGATACCCTCTTCGCGGGCGAGTTTTCTCGCCATATCAAATGCGTCTTCGTCAAGGATATTGATCTTTTCATCCAGCTCGTTTTTATCAAAAATACCCGGGCGGTAGGATTCCTTCATATTTTTCAGACCCTGGATTTTATGCTGAAGGTAAGGTTCTACCCCTATAATCTTGACGTGGGCATTGTATTCCTTAAGGCGCTTGGAAATGCCCATGGCAGTGCCCGTCGTCCCGAGGGTTGCGACTACCATCGTCACAGCCCCCTTCGTTTGTTGCCAGATTTCTTCACCGGTACCAAAATAATGCGCCATCATATTGTCTACGTTATTGAACTGGTCCGTCCCGAAATACTTTCCCGGGTTCTGAAGCATCATGTTATATGCAACTTCTATGGCTCCATCCGTACCGAGATTTGCCGGCGTTAAGTATAATTCCGCTCCCATAGCCTTAAGGATCTTTTTTCTCTCCTCGCTGACAGATTCAGACATAGCCAGGCATAATCTGTACCCTTTGGCCGCAGCAATGAGCGCAAGTCCGATGCCCGTATTGCCACTCGTTGCTTCCAGAATGATCATATCTTTCGACAGTTCGCCCCTCTTTTCCGCTTCATTCACCATATGGAGGGCTATCCTGTCTTTTATGGAGCCACCAGGGTTGAAACTTTCCAGTTTCGCATAAATTTTCACATTCTTATTGGGATTCAATTTACGGATTTCCACGAGGGGGGTATTCCCTATAGTATCCATGACGCTAGTATTAATTCTTTGCATGATGGTATTGCTGACAATCCGGGACAGATGTTAGAATGAATGATCCTTCGAGATTTTAACTATCAAATTTTGGTACGGGAATTTTAAAGAATTGGACCCCTTCTTCTCTGAGAGTCACCTCTTCATTCTCAGTGGTGGTCCCCTTGATATTTCTTTTCTCTTCTTCCCCTTGATGTATTTTCAATGCCACTTCTGCGAACTTAGGGCCAACATCGTCAAAATTCTTGTTCAGGTACTCATGAAATAACCCCAGCGCTCTCGGCAGAGAAAATTCTTCTGCGCTCCCCCTCTTTGATGTCCTGACATCTTTTGCCATGATGGAAATTGTAGAAGGCACCATCTCTACATCAGCATTTCCACACACAGGACAGGTTATAAGTTTTTGGGATTTCTGGTTTTCAAATGCACTCCTATCTTTAAACCATCCCTCGAATTTATGTCCTTTTTCACATTTGAGATCGTATATTATCATGGGCCTCGTTCTCCGATCCGCTACAATTAAGAAAATGTTCTTTTCTCGTGAAATTTAAAAAAAGGTTCGAGGATTTAAGTCCTTCTTTCAATGATTGTGCACGCGCCTCACGCATCGCTTCCTCATTTTCTCCATTTACGTGCCATATGATGTGTATCAGACCCTAACTCCCTGTAGCTTTTACAGTTTCCCCTTGAATCGAGAGTTCGCTTACGCCTTTTTCGGAGAGGAAAAAAAATAATTATGGACATTTACCGCTAAATTTTATATCCTTCATAATTGTCGGGATGTGGCCCAGTCCGGTAGGGCACTGCGTTCGGGACGCAGGAGTCGCGCGTTCAAATCGCGCCATCCCGACCATATCATTGAGCGTACATCTCTTAGAATCTCCTCTTGTAATTCTCTGGATAATAATTGATTTATTTTTTCTCTTAACCTTCTCAAGGGAGAAAATAATCCTAACCGGCGACTACGGCAGCCATCTTGAAGATCGGGAGATACATGCAAATGATCATTCCTCCCACTACCACTCCAAGAAAGACCATCATAAAAGGTTCGAGCATTGTCGTCAAGGCTCCCACCGCCGTGTCCACCTCATCATCATAAAAATCTGCAATCTTCGCCAGCATTGCATCGAGGGCGCCCGTCGCTTCCCCAACGGCGATCATTTGAACCACCATGGGAGGAAAAATATCAGTTTCCGCAAGGGGCTCTGCAATGGTTCTTCCCTCGCTGATGCTCTGCCTTGTTTTCATTATCGCACTCTCTATAATTACATTTCCCGCCGTTTTGCTCACTATGCTGAGGCCCTCGAGAATCGGAACACCACTCCCCAGCATTGTAGAAAGGGTGCGGGTAAACTTCGCCACCGCGACTTTTTTAATCAAAGGCCCAAATACGGGCGCCTTCAACACCAAGGCATCAACAGTGCGCCTCCCCTTTTCTGTACGGTAATATCTCCGGAATAAATACACAAAGACAGCAAGAAAACCGATCATGAAAAGGAAATAGCTCTGCGTAAATTCACTCACATTAATAAGGAATTGAGTGGGCCCCGGCAATTGACCGCCCATGCTTTCGAACAATTTCTTAAACACTGGTATAACATAGACGAGTAGCAAGGCAACGACAGCCACGGCGACAACAAGAACAATGGCAGGGTAGGTCATGGCACTCTTGACCCTGCTTTTTAATTTCATTGCCTTTTCCATGTAATTGGAAAGACGATTGAGAATAACGTCGAGAATACCACCACTCTCTCCTGCAGCAACAAGATTGACGAAAAGCTCATCAAAGACCCTGGGGTGTTTTTTGAGGGCATCATGCAAAGTAGATCCGCCTTCAATGTCTTCCTTCACGGTGGTAATGATTTTCGCGAACGTTTTGTTCTGCTCCTGTTGAGACAGCAGGTCGAGGCACTGAATAAGGGGAAGACCTGCGTTGATCATGGTGGCGAATATGCGAGCAAACACCACAATATCCTTTTCCTTAACTTTTTGTTTGAGAAACGGCAGATATTCCAGAACATCTTTAGGCTTTTTCTTTACGTTAATTGATTTTAAGCCCTGCCGACGAAGAAACCCTCTGACTACGGCATCATCAGCGGCATCCATCTCTCCTTTTTTTAACTCACCCCTTTTTGTCTCTGCTTCCCATACAAAAACTGCCATAAACGCCGCCCCCCC
>JAFNGM010000252.1:0-8383 GCA_017885225.1 Syntrophaceae bacterium
AGCTGTTTCGTGTGACAAAAAAAGGCGGGGTCATTGTTGTAGCGAACCTGAACATCCTGAGCCCCTGGGCGGTGCGCAGAACGGAGGCGGCAAAAAAAGGAGATTCCATATTCCGCAAGGCGATTTTCAGATCCCCTGATGATTTGCGTTCCCTTTCACCTGTGGAGGGTGTAGTGAGAACCGCTATCCATTTTCTGAAAGAAGATAAACCTGAAAAAGCCATTGAAATCGAAAGCGAAGGCCGGATCAAAGGATGGATGACAGGCGCTTTCGCTGCCGTGCAATGGTTCAAGCCTTAAGAATAAAACTTTTTCTTTTAGTTTCTTCCGGATGCTCCTCCACAAATACCAAACGATTATCCATGATTAAAATTTTTCATATCTTCAACATAGTCCGCAATATTCTGGCAGTGATCAGAAATCCTCTCCAGGTTGATCAGCATTTCAATAAAAATGGGACCTGCCTCGGTATGGCAGATCCCTTTATAAAATCTTTCCTGATGTCTTTCTCTCGATTCTTTTACCCTCTGGTCGACCTTTTCCTCACGCTCTGTGATGTCCCTTATTTTCTTCGCATCCCGCTCCTCCATGAGGGAAATGGCGTCTTGAAGATTGTCTGCGACCAACGCGGCAATTTCGTGTAGTTCTTCATGACCCCATTGCGTATATGAAATTTTCCGCTCATGCTTTTGCCGGCTCAAATTCACGAGACTGACGGCATGATCGGCAATCCTTTCAATGTCATCGACTATGGCGGAGTAGGAAAAGAAAACCTTCGATAAGTCAGCCGAGAGAGAGTCATTGGGAATTCTGCACAGGTAATTCCCCACCTCATTTCTCAGATTATTGACCACCATTTCAATATAGAGAATGTCTTTTCTTATCCCCTCTTTAAAATCCCTTACCTGGTTCATTGCCTTCAGAAACATGCCTTCGGCGAGTGTCAGTTCCCTCTTCAGTTCCTTCCTCACGCACTCCAGCGCATCCTGTGCCCTTGGTAAACTCTTTTCATCGAGAAACTCCGGCCAGATCGGCAGCATATCCGTCTTGCCGGGGAGAAGATATTCTATCAAATAGGAAAAGGGCTTGAGCAGAAAAATGAAGACAACGCCGATGACCACATTGAAAAGGAGGTGCCCGTAAGCGATCTGCTGGGGCACATCGGGCGTAATGAACTTCAAGATCTGAACGAATACGGTCATCGCCACGAGGCAGATCAGCGCTCCAAAAAGCTTAAAGAGAAAGTGCGAGAGGGCACATCTCTTTCCATTGATATTTGCCGCGAAGCCCACGATGAGCGCCGTCACCGCGGTGCCGATATTCGCTCCATACACAATGGGCAGAGCGTTATCGAGGGTGATCATATTCTGCTGGGCCATAATGACGAGGATGCTTATGGGAATCGCGGAAGAGTGTATGAGGAACGCGAACAGGAGTCCAATCAAGATACCTGTGAGGGGATGTCGTGCCTCCTGCGAAAAGGCGAGAAAGGCAGGGCTGTTTTTAAGAGGTGCCGTTGCGTCGGACACGAGGCTCAAACCAAAAAATATCAAACCGAAATAAAAAATCCCCTCGCCGATGGATTTCCATTTTTCCTTTCCGAAAGACCACACAATACCGCCGATCATAATGAATACCGGCGCCGCATCGGTAATCTTCCAGACCACCAATTGAACGGTGAACGTCGTCCCGATATCGGCTCCCAGAATAATACCCAGCGATCGATAGAAGCTCATCAATCCTGCGCTGACCATTCCTACCGTCAGCACAGATGTGGCCGTACTGCTCTGGAAGAGAACAGTAGTGACAATACCGGTGATCACTCCGTAAACCGGGTTTTTGACGGCGAACTGAAAATAGTCCCGGATCCGGACATCGGTAAAGCGCTGCTGAACTTCCGTACTCAATCGGATCATTCCATACAAAAACAGGGTTACACCGGTAATAAAAAGCAGAATTCCCTTGACCATTTCACTTTCTCTCGTTTTGATAGGCGAATCCGGCAGCGAGCGCATTCCCCGTAGCGTGCNNGCGGGGTAAGCGAGCGAATGGGGAACATAATTATTCCTTATGGATCGAAGATTCTCCGCAGTTTACTGCGGAGAGCTTCAATATAAATGAAAAAATGTGAAAACACAATATTTCTGGTGAAAACTTCAATTACCTTGACACACGAGCACATAATTTCTTATAGTGTATGAAGTTCACATACTTCCTTAGAGATAGCTTCCCAAACCATAATGAGCATAGTACGAAAGGAGGAACCCTATGATCATCACATTATCAAACGGTCGGCAAGTCCCTGTTGAGATGCACAAGATAAAGATTGTGCAACGGATGAATTTGCTACCTTCAGAGGAACGCCTGAAATGTATTCGCGAGGTCGGCTATAACACATTCCTGCTGCCGTCACGGGAAGTCTTCCTTGACTGGCTGACTGACAGCGGCACAAACGCGATGAGCGATAACCAGCTCGCGGCCATGATGGTTGCGGATGACGCCTACGCCGGTTCCGAAAGCTTTTTTAAGTTGGCGCGGGCAGTGAAGAATGTTTTTGGATTTGAACATACCCTGCCTGTTCATCAGGGCCGCGCCGCCGAGCACTTGCTTGTGAAGGTTTTCGTCAAGCCTGGCCAGGAGGTGTTAAACAACTATCACTTTCCTTCAACGCGCGTTCACGTGGAACTCGTAGGTTCGAGAATCCACGATCTCGTGCCGGATGATTCATTCGTACCCAAAGGGAGCGCGCCGTTCAAAGGAAACATCGACATTGAGAAACTTAAAAATGCCGTAACGCAGATCGGCGCCGGTAAAATCGCCTTTATCCGTATGGAGGCGACGACAAACCTCATTGGTGGTCAACCCTTTGCGATGCAGAACCTCAGGGAAGTGAAGAACATTGCATCGGAGAACAACGTGCCGCTCATCATTGACGGCAGTCTTGTGGGCGAGAATGCCTATTTTATCAAGATGCGTGAGCAGGGCTATGCCGACAAGTCGCTGCGCGAGATTCTCAAGGAGATGATGAGCTACGCGGATATTCTTTATATGTCGGGACGCAAGAGCGGCAGTGCCCGCGGTGGGCTCATCGCGACGAACAACAAACAATGGTTTGACCAGCTGATGGTGTGGCTACCCGTATATGAAGGATTTTCCACGTATGGGGGCATGTCCACCAAGGAACTTGAGGCAATGGCCGTGGGGCTGGAGGAGATGACCGATCCGGAGGTGGCGGGGAGCAGTCCTGAGTTTATCAGGTATTTCGCCGAGCGCCTGCAGGAGTATGGCGTTCCCGTCGTCACTCCGCCGGGCGGATTGGCCTGTCATGTCGATGCGCGCGCATTCCTGCCTCATATCCCGCCGCTCCAATACCCGGCACAATGCCTGAATGCGGCAATGTATCTTGTCTCTGGCGCACGCGGGGTTGAACGCGGGACCATGTCCGAGGATCGCGATCCCAAAACCGGAAAGGAACTCACGGCAAGGATGGAACTGGTGCGNNGATCGCGTGGCGTGGCTCCACCATCACAAGGACCTCATCGGCGGGCTTCGCTTCGTTGAAGAGCCGCCTGTGATGCGCTTCTTCTTCGGACGGCTTGAACCGGTCGGCGGCGACTGGGGCGCGAACCTCGTGAAAGCGTTCCAGGCCCATTTCGGAAACGAGCTCTGATTTTCTCCCTAGTGGTCGATTCCGGCCGTACGTTTATATACTATCCAGTCAGGGGGCCTGATGCGGCCCCCAAAGACGTCCCTCATGATTACGCCTTTGATCTCCTCGCGAAGGTTCCCTGTCGCATCATGAATCCAGATGTCGAATTTCAGGGATTCTCCGTTCCCTTGAATGGGGAGAATCATACAGGAGTATGTTTCACCCGTCACTGTTGGTTTAATGATGAGTCGTTTCGCAAAACCCACGGGAAAAGCCACAAAGTGGTGAAACCGCTGTCCCCAGGCGCAGGCGGCATGCATCGCCCCATCGAGAGGGAAAGGTGAACCAAGCGGTTCCATAGGCGCCGGATGATCCGCGGCGTATACCCGTGCCACAGCACCGCGCTCTGAGAGAAGAAGGTCGTCTCTGATATTCTGAAAGGATGGCCCGAAAGGCACCAGATCGCTATATAATTTACGGGGTGAGACACGATAAAAAACACCATCCCGCGTCGATGCCAAATCCATTGGAGGTTCTGCAATGTTCTCTTCCACGGGCATGAAGCTCACAGCGGCATGTATTTTCGTCCTGGTCATTGCCGAACCTTTAATCTTACCTGTGGTAACCAATTTTGAAACTATGCGGCCACTTTCATAGACCTCCAGCTCTTGACAGGCCTTAATTTCATGAGAATTTTCTGTAATATACAAAAACCGATCAAACGAGGCCAGCTGCATGCACCTCACATACGCGTCGGACCGGTAAGATCGTACCGAACCGGCCAATCGCTGAAGAACCTCCACGGCGGGAAGGATGATCTTACCCTCAAAATGATGATCTTTGAGGTAAGAATGAACGGGAATCACNNGTGCGCGCCTCGGCCATGAGGCGGGAGAGCGAAAAGCTTTCGCTTTCATAGTCCGGTTCAAGGTTTCCGGCCAGTTCCACCACGATGACATGCTCGTTGCAGGTGTTAAATAAAAACTTCCCCGGGGGAAACAGTTTGCCTGTATTCCTTATGAATACGATCTTGATCGGCGCGTTACAGAGCTTCGCAATGCGGAATGCGCCTTTGTCAAATGGGCTTATCCTGCCGTTGAAGCTCCTTGTTCCCTCGGGAAAGATGAAGAGGTTTCCCCCTCCCGAGAGATAATCCCTCATGTTCTTAATCTGGTCAAGCATGTCTTCCATAAACGGGCCCTCCGTCGTGGAAGGGATATAGCCGGATGTTTTCAGTATCCATCCGAACACGGGAAGTTTGAAATAGTCACTTCTGACGATGGTTTTTTGTTGTTCAAACAGAGAAACAAAAAGAATGGGATCGAGGAAGGAGAGGTGGTTGGCGATAATAATGGAAGAGCGAAGCGCTTTCACTTCATCCGATATCCGCCACGTAACTTTGGGGACTATGGCCCGCAAAAGAGAAAAGAAAAGCCGGTGGAGCCGGTGATTCAGTCTTTGAAAAGCCTCTTCACGACAGGATGAAAAAAAGAACGCATACAGATAGAAGGGAGAAAACAACACAAAGAATCCCATAATATAGTATACCCAAAGGGTGCTGGTGATGATGAAATCTTTGAAGGATTGTAACCTTAAGGGGCACTTGGTGTGTGTGTTGTGTATCGTCATGCTGAGACCTTTTTTATAATAAGGCTCGTGTTCACACCGCCAAAGGCGAAATTCTGAATGGTGGCAATCCGGATCGGCTGCTCCCGGAGCGTGAGGATGTGATTGATCATCGCGCACCGTGCGTCTACCTCTTCCAGATTGAGGGTCGGCGCGATAAACCCTTCTTCCATACAATACACCGCAATGATGGTCTCAATGGCTCCGCAGGAACCCATAGTGTGTCCCATGTACCCTTTCAAGCCGACAACGGCAGGGAGCCTCCCATAGACATCATAGATAGCCTGCGCTTCGATTACATCGCCCATCTTCGTTCCCGTCGCATGAGCGCTTATGAAGTCCACTTCATCCGGATTAATCTTTGCGTCTTTTAACGCGATCCGGATGGTCTCTCTGATGCCGCTGAGATTCGGCAGTATGAGGTCGCCGCCGTTGTTGTTGCAGGCGAAACCTATTACCTCGGCAAGAATCGGGGCGCCTCTCTTACGGGCGAATTCATACTCCTCCAGCATGACGATTCCCGCACCTTCTCCCACGACAAGTCCGTCCCTCTTCACGTCGAAAGGGCGAGGGGTGAGATGAGGGGTGTCATTAAAGGCCGTGGAACAGGCAAGGAGATTGTCGAAGACGGCGACGGTGGTCGTATCATATTCGTCAGCGCCGCCACAAAGCATGGCATCCTGCATCCCGTATTTGATTGCTTCATAGCCGTAGCCGATGGACTGGCTGCTCGTCGTGCATGCCGTGGATGATGAGATTACGCGGCCTGTAATGCCGAACATCTTGGTGATATTGACGGCGGTCGTGTGCACCATGGACTTCAGGTAATCGACGGCGCCGATGGCGGAAAACTCGCTTCGGGACGCGCCGAAAAAAGTTCTGTAGATATCACGCTGCACGGTGGGGCTTCCATGAGTCGAACCGAAGGCGACGCCGAGACGGCCGGAGGTGACGAAGGCCTGATTGAGACCGGAACTCTCGATTGCTTCCTTCGCTACCTGGCACGCATAATAGGCGACGGGCCCCATGGTTTTACGGTGCTGACGCTTGAAATCGTAAACAATAGGATAATCGACAGTCCCGAAAACCTTGGAATGGATGTATTGAGTCAGCAGGCCGTCCTCCTTGAGAGGCTTGACTCCGGAAACTCCATTCACCAGATTGTGGAGAATCTCCGCACGTGTGCGGCCGATGGGGGTGATGGCTGCGCATGCGGTGATGACGACTCTTCTCTCCATAACGTTCCCGTGTAGGTAAAACTGTTTGTTGAA
The DNA here is from genome assembly GCA_017885225.1 of Syntrophaceae bacterium. Classification (GTDB taxonomy): domain Bacteria; phylum Desulfobacterota; class Syntrophia; order Syntrophales; family UBA2185; genus UBA2185. The sequence goes on from JAFNGM010000252.1 coordinate 6,546, forward strand.
CTTAGGATTTTTGTTTTCATTTAGAAAACGCCGGTCTTGCTTTGGCCATTGCTTCTATATAATCACAGATCTGATTGATTGTCCTGATGTCCATGGCCTGTTTCTTTTCTTCCTGGGTCAGCTCAGAACCAAGCAGATTCTCAATCTTCAAAAGGAGTTCAATGGCATCTATGCTGTCGAACCCGTGCTTTTCTCTCAGGTTATCATCCAAACCCGGATTCTCAATCTCAAATTCCTTTCGGAAAAAGTGGAGTATTTGCGCTATTATTTCATCACGTGTCATAGTGTGTACCGAACACTCCGGAAAGTTTTTTCACACTGGTCATTGCGGAAAGGTTTTCCACAGATGAACTGTCTTCGGGTCAACGGCAACAGGCTTTCCCGAACAATTAAGGGCGCAATGCCTCGTAAATCCCTTGCAGATGATTGCCCCTGTTTCACCATGGGTGATTACATAATCGAAACGGAGCTTCACCCGTTCCAGCTCCACGGGCCTTGTGTAAATGCACATGGGATCGTCATAGTAGAGGGGCTCATGGAAACATATGCCCAATTCGATGATCGGGTACACATACCCGCTCTCTTCTATTTCACGGTAGGGGTATGCCGCATGCCGCATCAGCGAGGTGCGTCCGAATTCAAAGTAACGGAGATAATTTGCATGATACACCACCGAGGAACGGTCCGTATCGGCGTACAGCGTCCGCATCTCGCATCGGTGCCAGACGAGGCCTGTTTCCTGATCACGGACATAGCATTCATTATGCCCCGACGGTTCCGGTCTGAAAGGTTTCGGTTTCATGCTATACCCCCCTGAAGAGAACGCAACAGTTAGTGCCTCCGAACCCGAATGCATTGGACAGGGCTATCTCGTGCCGGTGTTTCCGCGCTTTATTGGCGACGAAATCCAGACCGTCGAACGCAGGATCGGGGATATAATTTATTGTAGGCAGCAGCAGTCCCCTCTGCATCCCCTCAATAGTAAGCGCGTTTTCAATTGCGGCAGTGGCTCCAAGGGAATGGCCGATCTGGGACTTGTTCGATGAAATGGGAATATGTTTTAACCTGTCGCCGAACGCCGCGCGCAGGCATTCTATTTCCATGCTGTCACCTGCGGTTGTGGATGTGCCATGGGCATTGATATACTCCACGTCATTCGGCTTCAAACCTGCATCGTCGATAGTCTCCAGAATGGCCCGGATGGCGGTGGATTTGTGCGGTCTCGTAAAATGATGAGCATCAGATGTCCAACCTATCCCTAAGACCTCGGCTTTTGCCCGAAACCCGTACGTTTTCAAAGATTCCTCGGCAGCCAGCACGATCACTGCTGCACCTTCAGAAACGACGAAACCCTTCCGGTCGATGCTAAACGGCCGGGACGCCATGGAAGGATTGTCATGGGCCCGGTCATGGGAATGTATCTTGATCGTAGCGTTCATGTTGGCGAAGCCATGGATAATCTCCGGAATTATGGGCATTTCCACACCGCCGGCGAGGACAAAATCGCAATCCCCGTCCCTTATCATGCGTGAACCAATGGCAACGGCATGATTTCCCGAGGCGCATGCCCCCTGGGGGGAGAATACAGGGCCCGTAAACCCCAGAAGCATTCCCGCTTTGCCCGAAGGCAGATTGGCGCAGAGATTGGGCAGCAAGTAGGGACTCACTTTCAATGGTCCCCCATTCCTCATATTTTCCATGGCGATGCGGAAAGAGTCGGTTCCGTTGATCGCAGAGCCGATGAGGCAGGCCGTTTTCGGCCCCGTTTCTTTCGTTATGTGAAACCCGGAATTTTCTATCGCTTCCTTGCAGACCGCCATGGTCAGAATGACAAAGGC